>URYP01000055.1 GCA_900552115.1 uncultured Oscillospiraceae bacterium
GCATGGTCACAGCGGCATCTACGATATCGCCTGTGTTTACCTCCGTCAGGCCGCCGGGGATGTTCAGCTTGGTCTGTACCTCAATGGAAAGCTTGTCCTCCGCCACCGTGCCGGCGCCAAGCTGGTTACCATCCACGACCAGATTAGGGATGGCCAGCGACGTTTTAGTGGTATACGCATATACGCCCCAACCGGACACCGTCGAATCCACCGTAAAGATAACGGTGCTTTGTACAGTCTCAAGGACGTATCTCCCATATTCATCCGCCGGCTGGTCTGTATGTAACACCGCTCCCTCAACGCTAACCCCGGCGATATCCGGGGCCTTATACACAATACCGGGGATTACGGTCAAGGTATATATCAGGTGGTTCTCATGCTTGTCCATCGGCATGGATACCTGTTCGATCTCCGTGGCGCTGGTTTGCTTAAAATATGAAGAAGCCGCCTCTGCGCTGGATTGCGCATTATCTGCGCTTTGCTCCGCTCGCAACGCCGCAGTATTTGCAGCTTCTGCGGATGCAGCAGCAGACATCTTAGCGTTTTTTGCTTCTTGAACATATCCCTGCAGAACCGTACCGTTGTTGGTAGATAGTAAGGCATCGTCACTGTAAACAGAACGTTCAATATCCAGTATAAATGGGAAAGAGGATAGTACTTTAGCTTCCTCCGATTCCATAATCCTGATTTCACCACGCGCTATTCCTGCAACGGCCAATTCATCCGATGAAAACGTATAGGTTAGTACCCCGTTTTTAATTCCACCTGAAACATCGTTATAGAACGGCTCCATATCCGGGCGACAGACATATATTCTTGCTATAGTTGTAACGTTGTAAAGTTGGCCATTTGAATATAAAGTCGCCTCAATTGTCCTTGATTGGGCGTCTCCCTGCTTCATCATTATTCTTTGAGGAATATTCCGCTGGTTTAGTTCCAGCGCTATTTTCGTTAATACTTTTTCCATCCTGACGCCCCTTATTTCCTTTCTAGCGTTTCTACCCGCTTAACAAGATCGTCAAACGACGTACCGTTTATATTGACTTTTACGCCGCTTATATCTACATCTCCGGTTCTGAGATTTATAAAAATACCCATTTTTGTCGAAAAGCCTCCGGCATCATACATACCATAAAAGTCAAAGGTGTCCTTGCTGATTTTTATGCCCCTGTCATTAGAGCCGTTATACCAGGCAAGTGTTGTCCAGTAAATATCGCCACCGCTCGTATAAGCTTCTAAAATATTTCCCGCTTCGGCATCATGTACATAAAAAGCGCCCATGCCATCCCGCTCTCCGACACCAATATATACGTCGTCAAGGCTTCCAGAATAAAGTTTCCCATTGACATATAAATCAACTCCTATCAACTTGAGTTTATCCTGAAAACGAAACTGACCGGTATCCAAATTGATATAAGTATTTCCGTCATTTGATTTGAGGACACCTGTCGTAACAATACCGGCATTCATAGTCCCCGACGTAATAAAATTGGCCACTATGGAACCATCTTGCGTAATAGCTGTGGTGTACGGGCCATTCACTCCATTAGACGAGTATCCAAGCCCGCCCATGTTCCAGCGCCATACCTTCTGAGCATCATTTACATCTGGCTTGTCCATAATAAGGATTTCGTCAGGCTCTCCGTCCTTGTTATCTGGACTGTCACGCATCACCACATATCCGCCGCTGTTTCCAGTAATGAGCTTAGTAGCATTTGCGATAGCCATCTGAATTGCTGACGTAGTAGGAACCTTTTCAATTTTCTGCTGCTGTTCGACGATAGTATCCGCGATATTGCTTTTAGCTTCTCCCAATTCGATGCTGTTATATTTATCCTTTAATGCATCGTATACCGTCTTAACGCATTTAGCCGTAGCAGACACGCCTAAATTTGGGTATTCTACCGTCACCGTATCACATAAATTAACGCGTTCCAGAAGCGCTATATTTTCATATTCCTCGGTCTGCTCCAATGGTTGAAACGATACAGTAATGCTGACAGTAGGTACTCCAATATTATTGTCTGTTACATATTTAACTGCCCGCTCCCGCAGCTGCTCTTCTGTCGGCATTTCTTCAAATTCACCCGATAGGTCAAGTGGTTTAATGCGTGTAAAGCTATAGGTGCCAGGAGCTTCTACGATCTCTTCCGTCAATGTGACGGTGCCATTTTCGCCATTCCAATATGGATAAATACCCGTTGCAACATTAGCTATGTTTTCATCCTGCTGTAAATCCGTAAGGTTCTTCCCATACCGAATGGATACACCGTTATCCGTTCCCCTCCGGCTCCTCAAATACACATTCCAGCGTTCATATTCATATTCCCCGCCGAATGTGTCCAGTATCGATCCCTCTGCGCCTCCCATTATGGAGCGTATGGCAGACGGCACCGATACCGTCATTTCCGAAGAGCTACTGATGTCCGTATTAAAGGCAAATGGGTTATCGCTCGACGATTGCTGTTTTATCTTTAAAAAAGTGTCAACCGCGCCACCCGCTGTAAACGGTGATACCACTATACCGGACAGATCATAACTGATGTGCTGCGCGTAAATGGTAATTCTTCCAGTCAACGGCTTTGTTATCCTGTATATACGAAAAGGCTCTGGATCGTGGTACGGACTAGGCTTGACCAAAAGAATATTCCTGTTTGTCAGTTCAGCATAGTGGATACCAGTTATGGGGTACTGCATCTCCAATTCAAATATTCCGTTACGCTCTTCGGTTACCGTGCATGATATAGCGTCAGACAGTGCACCAATTCCATTATTATCAAAGATTGTTTCGTCCTGCGGAAATAAAAGGATCATATTGTCCACCACCTTGGCGTTATTTCAACGCTGGTTATACCGCCATCCCAGCTTATAAAATTTTTTCCGCGTTCCAGTACAGGAAATTGCGGCGCATAAATAGTGCTGTTTTTATTAAGCGTTCCTTTATACGCATTTTGACTATCACTGTCTAGTATCACATACCCATCCAGCGCCTTGATTTGAACCGTACATTCCCCCACACGTAAATTCCCAGCCCCTGTGCCGTTGACTTTAATCAGCGGCAGGGCTGGGAATAACTCATTGTAAAGCTCTCTTTGAGTATCAAATGTTATAGGTATTTCTCCATCTTTTCGCCAGCGTTGTGGTTTACAGGTAAACATCAGCGACGTTTCCCCTGAACGATTTAGGAAACGCATATCAAAATCAATTGGGCCGGAAAATATACCCATTCTAAAATATTCAGGATGATAGGTATCTTCCAAACGCTGATACGATGTGTGCCACAGTAGCCACGCCTTGGCCGCGTCACTGTTTTGGTTAAATTTCGTTCGGATAAAAGCTGGATACGCGACTGAAATGTTCTTAAACCTTTGATTGCTAATGATCAAATCACCGTTTTTACCTTTGATTTGAGTATATTCCAAATCCCTTTCCGGGGCGTTAAACGTATTTTCACCGCTTATGTAAATGCCGTAATCAGAGCTGCGTTTTCCGCTGTAAACGAAATAATTCATTTAGCCCACACAGCCCCTTTCATTTGATAAACAGTGCCCATCCTATCCATAAGAATATCCGCCAGTTCATTTACATCTTGCCCTGGCGCACCGTATACGTAAATGGTATTCCCTCCCACGTTGGTGGTGTTGGTGTTTTGCGTAAGAGGCTCAACAATCGCACGGTTTCCCGTGACTGTGAGCAGTTCCGGGCCGGCTTCTCCAACTACGGCGGAACCCTGAGACAAAACGCCGCCTTGCGCTAGATAGGGAATTTGGTCTATACTTCCGATATCAAACCCTACATGGCCACCGCCCAACCAATCCGGCACATCGAATGATATACAGTTAATTCCATCAATTATCCAGTTAATACCATCGATAGCACAATTTATAAGCCAGATAATGGCGTTGATAGGAGCCTTAACAATTTCAACCAACGTATCCCATATTCCTCCGAAAATGTCCTTTACCCCGTTCCACGCTCGCTCCCAATCTCCGGTAAAAACGCCTCGGATAAAATCGATAATGCCATCAAACGTCCGTTTGATTCCATTCCATATTCCCTGTATGGTATCAAACAGTCCGTTTAATGCGCCTCCTAACACAGGGCCGAATATTTCTGCCCAATCCTTTGCAAATATGTTCTGCAGAAAATCATCTACTTTTTGCAGGACGGCTTGTATTTCGTCGCCCTTCGTAGCGATCAACAATACCAATCCTACGATCGCTGCAATTATAGCAACCATCGGATTGGCCATCAAAAATTGTAGGGCTTTTGTTACACCTGATATAGCTGAGGAAATACCACCTATTATTTTAGCCATTGGCGATATGGCTGCCACCACCATCAGAACCGTGCCAATCATTTTAATCTGGCTTTCATCCAGCGAAGAAAGCCACGATATAACATCTTTGACCTTCTCCATAATAATTGTAATTATCGGTGATAGCGTATCCCCCAATTCAATGCCCGTATTTTTTAGTTCATTCAGGGATTTTTTAAATTTCTGGCCTGTCGTATTGGATACATCATCAAACGCCGCCTGTGTTGCTCCGGCACTTTTCTGCATTTCGGAAAGCATAGCGTCAAATTCTTTTCCACTTTTTCTACTTAACATAAGCGCGGCAGAACCGGCCTCAACGCTACCAAACATGTCCTTTAGGCTTTTTCCATTTTTTTCTGCGTACCCGGACAACATGTTCAATATTTCCGATGTGCTTTTTCCGCTTTTTTTTAGCTCTGTGAACCCTTTCCCAGTCAATTCTTTAAGGGCAGTATCCGTTTGTGAACCGGCTTTGGTAAGTTCGTTTAGCATTCCTTTTAAGTAGGTACCGCTCTCTGCAGTGGCGACGCCGTTTTTAGTCATCAAGGCGTAGGCTGCCGATAATTCCTGAAAACTGAAATTAGCCGATGATGCAATTGGAATAACCTTACCAACGGATGCGGCCAGTTCATCGACCGTCGTTTTACCTTGGTTTTGAGTGGTAATAAGCAAGTCTGACAGTTTTTCCGTATCTTTTGCAGACAATCCGTATCCGTTGATTGCCGTAGTGAGGACGTCTACCGATTTAGCTGTATCCGTAAATCCACCTTTGGCCAGCTTCACGGCGTTTTTTGTAAATTCCACAGCATCCGCTTGATCAATGCTGGCGGAAATAGACGAGTAAACGGATTCAGAATATTCATCGACAGCTACCCCGGTTTCGTTACTGGCATCAATGATACTCTGTTTATATGCATCCATATCTGTCTTGGATTTATCAAGTAGTGTTTTCACCTTAGCAAAATTGTCTTCAAAGGCGATTGATAGTCCAGCCGTGGCGACTATAGCTCCCCCTGCTACAGCAGACAACTTCTTTGTTTTATCCGCTACTTTATTGGCCCCAGAAGCCACTTTATCCGCCGCGTCCGATATTTTAAGAAGGGCCGATCCACTATTTTGCGCAGCCTTTTCCAAATTTTTAAGTTGCAATTCCGTACTGGCTATTTCCCGTTGTAATCCTTCATACTGCTCCTTAGTAATTTCCCCACGGTCAAATTGTTCCTGCACCTGTTTCTGCGCATCTTTCAGTGAATCCAGTTTACCTTTGGTTTCTCCCACCGCCTGAGATAAAAGCCGCTGCCTCTGTTCCAAAAGTTCCGTGTTTTTTGGATCAAGTTTCAGAAGTCGTTCAACGTCTTTTAACTGTTTCTGTGTTTCAGATATTTGCTTGTTCGTACCAGACAGCGCCTTGGACAAACCGGTTGTATCCCCGCCGATTCGTACAATTATGCCCTTAATCCTTTCCGCCATTTATCTATATCACCCCTTTCCGAAAAATGTTTCAATATCATCCTGCGTGGCTTTATAAGGATATTTTTCGCCATCGTTTCCGCGCTCAATAAGCATGTCGTAAACCATCCCCATGGTCATGTCATTTAAATCCTCACGCGATAAGTGCAGTTCCGCGCAGCGGAGCATAAACGTCGCCCCGGTTTGTACCCTGGTTGTGGGTCTTATTTTTTTTTAGGCTTCGCGGTTGTGGCGTTGTTAATATTCCACAGTTCTAAAATGTGCGGCAAAATTTCGTAGATAGAAAAAGCGTCAAAATTATCCAGCCATTCATCCGCAGTATTTGAAATTCCCTGATCGTACTGCCGTGCCATGATATAAGCTACGTTTTCGAACAACTCTAGATCAGTTGCAGAAAGCTGCGCCTCCTGCTTGTCTTCCTCTGACGCCCCCTCACCCATGCTGCCCAAAGCTTTTTTGTACGCCTTATTCAGCGCGGTCATATCCGCAATTATGTCACGGCCAAAAAAATGCCTATAAAAACGTGGGGTCAGGGCCGTAGCCCTGAACCCCACATCTTGACCGCTTATATGTAAAACCTTATCCATAAATTAAGCCGCCGCCTTTTCATATACACTATTGAACCACTCTTTCTTCACATCTTCAGAAGTTTGTGAAGTGGTTCTCGCCATTACCCGGCCATCTTCCAGAGGGCTGGCGGTAATAGAAATTTTTTGCGTCTGTGGCTCTTTCGTTTCCGTATTTGTAGCACCTCCAATACCGGGACGTGTTCCAAGACAGTTATACATACAGTAATATTGACCGGCTTTGTCTCCGTCTATCTGGAACAAAAGAGCGATCGGCTTTGGTTCGACAAGTGCAGTTTCGATGATAACATGATCCGTTTCGCTTTCTTCCGCCCCCCAAACGTCTTTTACCATCTTTTCAGGAAATCGCGCCATTTCCAGATCTCCCGAATAACCGTTATTGGATACGCTTTGATAATATACCATACCGTCAGCGTAAAACGGCTTGATCTCCCCCTGCGGGTCGAGCGTCAGGCTTACCGCGCCCGGCACGTGAACCGGTTTCCCCCAAGCTATCAAACCACCTGTATCAGTCAAAATTGCATAATGGACATTTTTTAAATTAAACTGTACCTTATTTTCGGTTTCTGGCATCCTGTTTACACCTCAATTTCATAAATTATTTGATAACATCTTTCGGTATCGATGTAGGTTTCGGATTTTTCCCAACACAAAGATGGAAAGGCGTTTTCTACCCTGTCCTCCGCATAGGGGTCTTTCCATTGTGTATATAATTCTAACTGGTAACGTGTTCCAGTACTATAGACGACACCATCTGCGCAAAAATTATGAGAATAGGCGCTGCGGAAAAGAATATATGGCATCGGCTGCGGATCGCTGAAATACCCGTAAGCAACCGGATAACCCGTTTTATCCAGCATGGTTTTGATATCCTCAGGGGTCATCAACCTTTGACCACCACCTTGGCTTTTCCTAACAGTTTTTCTTCCGCACGTTGCTCGGCCGGCCTAATGTGTGGATGCGGCGAAGCCGCTCCACGTGCAATCCCCCCTCTACCGGCATGCCCATTTTCAATCAGATGTGTAAGCTGTGGGTCAGTTTTATTATAGACAGTAATACGAATATCGTCGCGGCTCTCATGCTCTACCGCTATCCGCCAGCCTTTTTTGTATGATCCGGTTAGCTTGGGGCTGTTCTGCTGTATATCCTGCCTGCACTCTTTGGCGACTGCTTTAGCATTATCCTTTATGCCATCTGCCACATCCTGCCTATACACTCCCAGTTCCTTGGCTATGGTAGCCGCCAAATTATCTATGTTTACAGTAGACATCATATCCCAGCCTTTCGTTCCAGATATAGCTCTATTGTGTCTTTCCTATTCATATAGGTGCGGTACACCGCGTAGCGTTTCCCGTCCAGCTCAACAGTATTTTCCCCATCGTAATCGTGGGCAAACATGGTTACTCTGTACTGTGGATTCATTCCAGCCTGTCCCGCTTTATACCATTCGTCACAACTTATACTGGATAAATTGCAGTAAACCTCCCGTTTGGATTCTTTTGAAACCGGCTGGCCTAATCCATCCGGTTTGAGCTTAACGGCTATTAAGGTCAAAAGGCTGGATTTATCCACCAATTTCCCTCCAATCCGTATATCCTGTTGCCATTTGAAGCTGTGCCTTTTGTTCGTCGTACGCGGCTTTCAACCGGTCGTATTCATCCGGTTCGCCAAAATGGGCTTTGCAGTAAGTAATAACGGCTCGTACGATAAGAGGGTCGTTCTTTGTCGGAGCAGTTACACCGGCAATGTCAAGGTCAGCCAACGCCGCGCTGATTAGGTCATCAATTTCACTGTCAAAAGCCGTCGTCGTTATTCTAAGCGCCATTCTTACCCTGTCCAGCATGGCTTTGTTCCTCCAAAAATTGATCAATTATATCGGCCTTTTTTATTTTTGTCAGGCTATAGCCCAGGCTAGAAGCGGAGGACTTGATAGCCGATACCGTCATACTGTTCAAGTCCTCTGCTGTATAGACCGGCCCGGTCACGGAGCTATAGCCCATTACCCCGCCGCATGTGTAATGGTAAGCTGCGCAAAAGCGTTTGGATCAATCAGCGCGCCAGAACCGCGCGCATAACCGGAATAGGTTGTTACGTGTTTTTTAATGTCTCGGTCGCTTTCAATCATGATATCCTGTACCATGTTGTAGGTTACTTTTTTAGCATCCCCGACCAAAATCACATCGTCTGCAACAGAATCCTCCACTTTTATAGTCGCACCCAGCAGCGCCCCTTCCTGGCCAGCCTGAGCCGTACTCTGAAAAATAGGACGGCCTGTATCATCCACCATGCCCACCAAATAATTATAAATGGTAGAACGGGTCGCGTATACGGTGACGGCGCTTACTCGTTTCAGACTGCCAAACAATTTGGCAATCTCCGGGAATGTCAGAGTATCATGTGCCGCGCTGGTCATTTTGTTTTCCGACGCCATGTCGCTGCCTATCTGGGCGATAACGTCATCCGCCATAGCCCCACCGAGGCTTTCACTAATTTCATGGATCAGGTATTGTTCCAGTGTATCAATGCTCATCCGTTCCATAGCATAAGAAATATCGACGCTCTTGGAAAAGTCTTTGCCGGAAAGGGTCACCTTGACAAACGTGTTCTGTTCATCGTCGTTAGCGGTATTTTCCGTTACAGTCTTGGCCGCGCCTGCGGCGATTTCCGTATGCTTAACCACTTCTAAAATGGTGCCTGTGCGATAAATGGTAATATCACCCATTATGGTATGTTGGCCGGATACCAAGTCCCAAATCTGATTCAATGTACTAGTCGGCATAACATTACCAGTATTGCTTGTAGTGTGGACGAATGCCGCCCGTTCCTCCTTGTTCATTTCCAGCCCCAGCAAATCTTTAAAAAAGGCGCTGCGGTATTCTTGGCTGTCCGGGCCATAGCTCCGTTCCTGATTTTTACCAACAGGTGGGACAAATGTGCGCATTAGTACGCCTTCGCCTGCTGATACTTCCCGAATCAATTTCTGGCGTTTTTCCACCTCCTGCGTTATTGTCTTTTTCTCATTCGTCAAGCTGCGAACCTCCTTTTCCAGCTTGTCCACATCCATGTTTTCGTCTTCCAGTTCTGACCGAATTTCCGACAGACGGGTTTCAATTTCTTCAATTCTGCTCATTTTGATACCTCCATAAGTAATTTAATGCGTCTTATTTTAAACTTGCGCTCCCGACTCTCCTTCAAGCGTTCCGCGATCACTCCGTCGCAGAACGAACGCGCATTTATCTCCGTCCCGCTGTTTGCTGGATAGCTTACAGCGGAAACATCAAACACTTTATTGATTCGATGATGTATAATCGTTCGCGTCTTCTCGTCATACTCCATCGTGCGGTTGTCCGGCATAAAAGCCCAACTCATTTTCGTTACCAGTTCGGCTTTGATATCCTGAAACATTTCCCTGCTGCCATCCGTTGATCCAAGATCGGCAGCGGTAAATAAGCCATAAGTATCCGGCTCCACAATCAGCGTTCGGTTCTTTGTTCTCGCAAACACTCGGCCGGCATGGTTATACTGAAAAATGATGTCGGACATATCGCACCCATTAAAGGCTACCGGTAAAAACTGTTCATATACCGGCCCATCTTCATCCTCATACAGCAGATACTTGTCCCATGTGGCCGCGTACCCCTCAACATAATAGTCGGTATCCAGACGCTTCTTATCGGTTTGAATTGTCATCGGCGTTAGGATCGTCCGGTACTGCCTGTCCATTTTTATCGGCATTGTTTTCCTCCTGTTCTTTTTCGTTTTTTCCATCCGCACCCAGCAGATAATATTCACCCCGGATGGTATAGGCTTTCCCCTGACCATTTGGTAATGGAGGCAAATTCCAAATCTCACGTATTTCATCTCGGTTCATAATACCCCGGTCTGCCATCTGCGCGGATACATTCAGTTTTTCGGTGTTGGACATATACTGCAGGCGGTTCGCGGTTGCCATAATAAAAGAGCCGGAGGCCCGCTCCCGCTCTGTAAAGGTCAATTTTGTGCTTACATCTGAAAACTGTATGGCAAATGGCTCTACAGCCCCCTCATAAAAAGCACTCCATGCGTCGCCATACGCTTTATTCTGCAGGATGTCTTCGTTGACGCCGTAATAATTATATACGTTCTGCTGGATGGCTTTCATTTGCTCAGCGTCCACCACGAACGGCGTAGATTTAATCTGTTGTATTTCTGAATATGTATTGGGAAACAGCAAAACCCCGCCCTCCCCCTGCAAATTCTCTTTGGTAAACCGCTTTCGTTCTTTAGCTAAGTCCTCCGGTCTGGTAAAATTATTTGTCTTAGCCATGAACCGGAAAGTAGCGGATGCTTTGACGCCCTCGGCAATACCCTGATTTTGTATATTTACAAGTTCCATAGTCGGATTCAATGCCTGATTGCTTTCTCCGAAAAAATCATCAGCGTACTGAAACTTATTCATAATACCGCAGGATCTCAGTTCTACCGCCGCATGATACCCATTTGAAAATTGGTATCGAAGCCATGGTTCCCCGCCATAGTCCACAATTTCACAGTATGACGGTAAGACTGGGTAATATCCCCCGATTTCACCGTACAAATCCTGAACCGGGACTATAAACGCCGTATTCTGCACGTCCAAGATGGTGGACAGCCTGTAAAGGAATTGACCCCACGTCTGCCATTCGTTCGGCCCGGCTTTTAGTTTTGTTTGCAGCTTCGGCTTTCCGCTTCCTCTCACAGTTATCTGCAATTTGCTGATGTGCGTTGCCCTGGCATGAATAGCCGACCGGACTAGTTCGCTTTCGTATATTTTACCGCTCCAACTGGTGAATACCGGTGTATAGGCAGTAAGCGTTTTATAGTATCCGTTTGGTTCCCCACGAGGGCGCGGCTTTTTAAATATCTTCTCAAACAGTCCCATTCTTTATCTCTCCCGATAATAAGCATAAACCCATTTTTGTCCTCTGAATCAAAAACATTTCAATTTCCTCCGTTTTTTAACTGCTCACCTATTTCTGCATACCACTTTTGCCGGACAGTCATTGCGTCCAGCAAGGCCGCGCCGCCATCAATATGATCGTTAGCACTCATTTTAATAATTTTACTTCGGCCACTCTCCGCTTCAATTTTTAAAGCAATATTTAAGAGATGGACTTTTAGAAGATCATTGTTTCCAATATTAAAAACCCCGTCTTTTATCTGCCCTTCAACCTCTCGGATTACCGGGGTCAAATTGTATCCCTGAAACACGTCGTCCATGTGAAAGCCGTATTGTTTCATCTCCTGCACTAGATATTGCGCGGTATAACGGTCGTACCCTACCTTTAACGGATAAATCTGATATTCTTCCACCAACATACGAAACCAGTTCATACAGTCGTGGTAATCAACAAAATTGTCCCCGGATAGTTCCAATAGACCCCTCTGTACGTATGCGGCATACGGCAATCCATCCCGCGCCGTGGCCTCTTCTAGCTTTTCCGCCGGCATAAAAAACTTTGCTAATACATTAAGTTTACCGGATTTCTCTATAATCGCGGCACAGGCAGTCAGATCGGTGGTTCTCGATAGATCAATTCCCCCCACACAATAGGTATTGCGGAACATATCAGGCGTAATCGATGCACCTCCGGATTTTTCTACCGCATAGGTGGGCAGCCACGCTTGACTGCTGTTCTGTTTAATATTGCAATACTTTGTCAGAAATTCAGCTTTTTTCGACAGACTTACTTCCGCTACCGCGATTTCTTCCAACAAGTAATCAACCGAAACCGATACACCCATATTAGGGTTTGACTTACGCAGCTCGTTAATATCGTTCCATTTTTGAATATCGTCGATCATATATAGGAACGGGGCGAGGCGGCGCTCTTTAGAATCTCCCAGAAGAAAACGGGTGCACCGTTTAATCAGCTCATCGTAAATTCCTTCATTGATATATCCTGAAGTGCTGATCGATATAATAAGCGGCTGCTTTCTTGCGCCCAGCGCGGATTTCATGACTTCATACTGTTTTAGCCCCTGATCTCCTGGCCATGATGCAATTTCATCACATACCGTCAAATGTGGATTGAAACCGTCCGACTTCTTGGCATTAAAGGCTATCTTTTTTACGCTGCTATTGGTGCTTTCAATGTAATAGTCGGATTTCCTTCGTTTAATAAGCGCCTCTAGTTCTGGTTCTTTCTGAATCGTCTGCCAGAATGCTGAATAAACCAAATCGGCTTGATCCAGTTTTGGAGCCACGCAGAACACTTTCGCACCATACTCTCCATCCAAAAACACGCAATACGCAATGAGGGCGGCGGCAAACAGCGTCTTTCCGTTTTTTCTGCCTATTATAATGACGATTTCACGGAATACACGCTTGCCCGCGCAGTCTACGACGCCAAAAATTACGGATACAATGGCTTTTTGCCAAAGCGCCAGTTTTAATAGATCCTCTCGGCCTTCGCAATGATGACAAAAGGTTTCAATAAATCGAATAGCGCGGTTGGCCTTTTTGGGGTCAAAGAAAAAGAACTGGTTTTCCAGCCCTTTTACAACATATTCAAAAAACAGACGTACCCATTTACCGACAACAATAGAGCCATCCTGTATCGCCTGATAGTATGTAAAAATGTAATTATCCATCCGACATCAACTTTTCCAGTTTTCTCCCCTTTTTTTCTGGAGGTGTCAATTCGTTAAGTTGTTTTATAATGGCCTGGTAATTTTTATCGGTTGCCGTAAACAAACGGGCTGCAGGTCGTTCCCGTTCATACGGTTCGGTCTTTTCTGATTGCGTGAACTGCTCAGTTTCACCGTGTTCCTGTATGTCTTCCCATAACTGATCCAGCCGAATACGAAGCCGCGCCGCCTGAATGATTAGCCCCTGCGCCACCGCAAATTGGTTAGACGGTAAATCCTGATAAATCTCGTTAAGCCTTCTAATCTCCTTCTTTTCCCGTGCTTGTATTTGCTTTTTTGCCAAAATACCGCCTCCTTTCATTTCATGGTAGGGGGTTACGTACCCGCAGAGTGGAAAAATGTACTTCACCCTCCGGTCTCCCGTCATGTCGATTTTATTGACCATAGGGGGGCTATTCCATTCGCATTATCACCTTTCCTTGGTCATCCACCCTGTACCTTTTAAAATCGCCATGCACTTTTGCATGGCAATCAACACATAGCAGCCTCAAATTATCCCATGACAAAGTAACTTCTGGATTGTCAATAGTATCTGGTGATATTTCTTTGATATGATGCACTATCTTGCCCGCTCGGTAGATACCGTTTGAAAGACATTCTTCACACAAACCACCTATGCTTTGAGCATAAGCGGTTCGTGTACGCTGCCATGCTTTTGATTTATAAAACGTTTTTGCATACTCCTTCATTTAGAATTACCCGTCATATCGACATACATATTTATAACAGCTCAATGTAATAGCCAATCCGAGGCATTATGCCCCGCTCACCAATTTATTGCATAAGAAAGACGCCACAGCACTAAGCTGCAGCGTCTTTGAAAAGAAAGGGTTTGAGAAGCTTTTCAAACTTCCACAATACTAAAATATCATAAAAGTAGGTCCCCTTAACGGCACTTTATAAAATATTTTTTCTTTTTGCTAAGAAATAGTAAAACATACGCTTTCGTTTGTAAAACGTATGCTCTCCCATCTTCATCCCTTTAAAACGGAGATAGTGCCACTTCACGTCCTCATTCGTTACAGCGGTTAATAAATACTCGTGTTCTTCCGGACAGGCTTCGATAGCGGATTGCTCGATCATCTCGATATCTTTGGAGAGTGTTGCTGCTTTAACAGCGTTTTTACCGGTAGGATCACCAACAGAGTTGGAATGCGGCATATCGGTGATGGTTGGGCTGCTGTATGGATGAAGCAGACAGGCCAGTTCCCTTTTCTTATCGTTGTACTGCAAACAAAAGAAAAGCATTTCACGGTATGCATACCGTCCGATATTATACGCATCCAGTTTAATATCCTTACGCTTCGGCATTTCTATTACTCTCCCCTTTTATCTATCCACTCTTTCAGATCGCCCCGCTCCCGGTGTTCCTCCGCTGCTTTGCGTA
>URYP01000056.1 GCA_900552115.1 uncultured Oscillospiraceae bacterium
TGGACTGATAGAAGTAATACGCTTTTATAGCGGTGCCAAGATCTTTATACCATATACGAATGTCCAACTCCCTGCATATAGCAAACGGATCGCAGGTGCCATACCGGTTGATGAGTTTTCCCACCGTTTCCGATATATAGTTCATGTTAGCCATAACGACGTGTCCTTTCAAAAATTCGCCATAACCTGGCAACAGCACTTTCCAGTACAGCAGCGGCTACTCCTCCGGTTTTTCAGTTCTTCTGCGGCTAACCCTTTTTCTGGGAGTGAATTTTTCACGGGCTTCCGCTTTTGATTCCAAATAAACCTCCATTAGCGACTGAAAAAATATGTCCTTAGCCTCGTCATTGAGTTCTCCGCCGGCAAACAGGGCCGAAGCTTTGTTGAGTACCTCGGCAGCTTCTCTGGCACCCCGATACCCATACTCATGTTTTACGTTGGCCAGAAACACGTCCTGATCCAAATTTTTGTGCTGGTTTGCCTCGTCTTCATCCAGCAGATAGCTGACGGACACATTGAGGGCGTCGGCTATTTTTTTCATATTGCCGCTCCTTGGCATAGTACCAGTCTGCTCATATGTATAAAGAGAGCGTTCCGAAATGCCTGTTTTCGCCGCCAGCTCGCTTTGCGACAGATTGAGCGCGATACGCGCCTGTTTAATTTTTTCTCCAAATGTCATAACAAGCAACCTTTCTTTATACAGTCCGCGCTAAACTTCCGGTTATATATTGACAAACTTCCGAAACGGGTGTACACTACTAATGAAAGTAACTTCCGGTTATTATTCTATACCAGATGATTTTTTCTGTCAAGGTATTCGTTTAAAAACCGGGTATAATGGTTATTTACCAAATACGGGCATGGGAATACATGCTGATAGAGGTGAATGAATTGGAGACGGAGAAATACAAAGCAAGCTGTCCCATCTGCGGTCGGAATTTATTTCGGGGAACGCCAAGTTCCCACGTGGAAGTAAACTGTCCAAAATGCGGCGCTTTTTTGCAGGTTGCTTTTGAACAAAACGGATATACGGTTGAGACCACAGGGACTCGTGCAGAGGTTTTAAAGGGAAAAGCTACCGTTTAATCGGCTAGTCCCATCAACAAATGAATACGTTTGCCGAAGAGATACGTTGGACTTGTTAAATTATCAAGAGGAACCTGGCAAATAAAAGCTGCTTTGCTTATGCATCAGCTTTTATTTGCCAGGTTTTTTATGTGAAATACAAGAAACAAACGGAAGCTGTGTAAATCCAGTCACACAAAACCTTAGATCAGATCAACTAACACATGGATGGGAGACAAATATGAAGGAAAAAGAGCTTTTTATTGAATTATGCAGTTACAAAACCAATGAGCCGGACAGGTTGAAAGACCTGTTGCCGGAGAATGCCACCCCGGCTGTTCTGGGCCACTTGTTTTTTAATCGTATGCAGGGAATTGCTTACGGAACTTTAAAAGAAAATCATTTGCTGGGGCTTGTGAACCGTGAATTCAGGAATTCTTTGCAGGGTGCTTACTATCAAAACATTGAAAGAAACAAAAACTACTTTGCCTGCCTGAAACAGCTCATAGATATTTTAACCCCCTGCCGGGGGCAATACGCCTTGCTGAAAGGCGCTGTCCTTGGAAAGCTGTATCCGGAAGGATATCGCACGGCCAGCGATATCGACTTGCTTGTCCGGCCTTCCGATGTGACGGAAATTGGAGCTGTTTTATCCCGGGCAGGTTTTAGGCAGGGGCATATTCGCGGCAGTAAATTTGTACCGGCAGCAAGGCAGGAAATTATTGAATCGAAAATGATGCGTGGCGAAACGGTGCCATATATAAAAGAAATCAACCGTTCCTTTTTCAAATTCCTCGAAGTGGATATCAATTATTCACTGGATTTCAAAAACAGTGCCACGCTACAAGTGGACAGCATGCTGGAACAGGTCGGGGAAGTCACGATCGACGGTTTAAATCTGATCACTCTCAGCCGATACGATTTTTTCATTCACCTGTGCGGTCATTTATATAAGGAGGCAACCACACTCCCCTGGGTGAAGATGAAACGCGATATGTCTTTATATAAATTCATGGATATTTACCTGCTGCTACAGGATCTTACCGCGTTTGACCTGCAAGATCTGTACGCACGGGCCAAAAAGCTCGACATGGCGGAGATTTGCAGCTTCGCTATTTTATGGACGGCGGCTTTGCTTCCCCTCCATAATGACGCCGCCGTTTATTTTGCGCGGCAGGAACTGGCCGGAAAAGAAGAAATTTTGAACACGGTATTGTCCCCCCAGGAACACAAATCCTATATATTTACTGAACCGGATCTTAAGGTTCGTTTCTTTGCCGCCAACAGAATGCAGCTGCTTAAGGAGGTGGAGTCGTGCGAAAACTGAAAATGCCGCCGCATAGGACCAACGGCTTGCTGATTACATTCTGCGGATTGGATGGCTGTGGAAAAACAACAATGATACGACGATTAGCCTCCGATCTTGAAAAAAACGCGACCCTGTTTTTAACCAGGCAGCCAACGTCTTTCGTGCGGAACGCCGAAATATTCCGAACCTATATGGATTCTCCCGATCACAAAGCTTTTGATTACAGAAGTCTATCCCTGCTAGCGGCAAGCGACCGGCTTCAGCATGTCAATAAAACGATTCTTCCCGCTCTGGAAGCCGGGAATATTGTCATAAGTGACCGGTATTTTTATTCCTGTTTAGCCAATTTGTACGCCCGGGGTTATGAGAGCGACAAATGGATTTTTGACATTGCAAAATCGATTGTCCAGCCGGATATTGCCTTTTTCCTGGATGTCCCCGTAGAAACCGCGGTAGCCAGGGTCAGAAGCCGGGCAGAAGAAAAGGACAATTATATCGATATGGCCCTTCAGCATCGTCTGCGGAAAGAGTATTGGGCGATCTGTAAGGCCAACGGCGGTGTTTATGTTGACAGCAGTGGTGCGGAAGAAGAAACCTATAAGCAAATTTTGGCCATTGCAGAAAGGAAGGCCCTACAGATATGAAAACAGAGAACAAGCAAAAGGTATACGAAATACTAAAAGGATTAAGCGGCGTAGACACCATTGAGGAATCGGATTCGCTTTTGGCGGATATAGGACTGGACAGTCTCGGGCTGGTAACGCTGTTGGTGGAACTAGAAGAGGCTTTTCAAATTGAGCTGGAAGAATCGGATTTAAACCCATTTGATTTGATATACGTTGCGGATGTTGCGAATTTGATACGCCGATATGTGGAGGAACCAAATGAAAAAAGCTGTTGAGCTGCCCATTGTGAAACCGCTGTACAGCACCTATCATTACCAAGGCAATGGTAGCGCCGTGCTGAAAAACAACAAAAGTATCCGGAACTGGTACTACAACCAGGTCATGAACTTGCAGTGTACAAAAGGGTTTTTACAGGGCCGTACAACCCCGGATATTAAAATCCCGCTGTCTTTCACCGTGGATAATCCCTATCTGGATCGTCATGCACTGCCTATGAAGTATTTAAACGGTCACGTTCATCCCGTCATACGCGCGCTGCTGGACGATGGCTACTACGTCGCGTTCCATGGGATCGACGATTACTATGTATCCGGTAAAAGCTGGTACAAGAAAAAGCATTTTAACCATGACGGCTTAATCTGCGGATATGACCAGACGGATAAAACATACCGTATTTTTGCTTATGACCAGAATTGGATTTATCGGGTTTTTAAAACACCGCAAAAAGCCTTTGACAACGGACGTAAAGCCATGTTTAAACAGCAGCAGTACGGGGCGATATGCGGCTTGAAGCCCAAAAACGACCCGGTAGAACTATCGCCGACTGACATCTGTACAAATCTGAAAGAGTATTTGAATTCCACTTTTGAAAAATATCCTCCCGAACAGGATGGAGTCGTTAATGGGTGTATCGTTCACGATTATATCGCCCTCTATCTGGATAAGCTGGCGGAGGGTTATATCCCGTATGAACGGATGGACAGCCGGGTTTTTCACCTGATTTGGGAGCACAAAACGGTTATGAGCCAACGAATACAGGCGGTTGAAAGCAAGCTGCAACTGGGGCATAAGATGGGGGACCGCTACGGCCAAATTGTGAAAGAAGCGGATAATATGCGGATGCTTTACGCCTCACACCATATGAAGCGGCGGGACGCCCTGTTACCGGTTATCCGGCAGAAACTGATAGCCATGAAGGATCAGGAGGAGACTTTGCTGAAAAACTTTATCGAAGATATGGAAGGAGCTATGAAGACTTGAGTTTATGGACATATATACGGGAGAATATGCTGAAACATATTACGCAAACAGTCTGTGAAGACAAAGCCGCTATGACCTATGAAGAGCTGGTTGTTTTCGCTGAGACGTTTGCCAAGAAGATAACAGGCGAAAGCAGCTGCGCAATTTATTGTCAATCTGAGATGGCCGCATCCATGGCCCTGCTGGCCTGTTTCGCGGCCAGGGTGACGGCCGTGCCCCTGCCTGTACGATATGGTGAGCGGCATTGCCAAAGAATACTGGATACCATCGATCCGACGTGTTGCATTACAGACGCGGGAGGCGAGCTGAGCATTTGCCGCCTGACTGGGTCCCGGTACCGTTCCCCCAGCCAACCGCCGGCCTTAATCATGTGTACCTCCGGTACGACAGGCGTTCCCAAAGGCGTTATGCTCAGCGAACGAAATATCCAGACCAACGTCCGGGATATCGCCGATTATTTTTCCATTGGCAGAGAAGATACCATTTTAATATCCAGGCCCCTGTATCATGCCGCCGTTTTAACCGGGGAATTCCTTACATCGCTTATAAACGGCGTTAACATTCGTTTTTATTCCCAGCCGTTTCAGCCGTCCCTTTTGCTGAGATCGATTGAAAAACATACGATTACGGCGTTTTGCTCCACTCCAACACTGGTTAATCTTCTGGCTCGATTATCGCAGAATCGTGAATTGCCCCTGAAACACATCAGCATTAGTGGCGAATGTATGAGCGAGGCCACCAGACAATCCATTCGAAAAGCCTTTCCAAACGCAAAAATTTATTTTGTATACGGCCTGACAGAGGCATCTCCGCGCATCAGCTACCTGCCGCCGGAATATTTTGACGAAATGCCCGCCTGCGTAGGCGTTCCTCTTCCCGGTGTCCAGTTGAAAATTGTCGGTTCGGACGGCTGCGAAGTGGCGCACGGGGAAGAGGGCATTTTGTGGGTAAGGGGCGACAACGTGATGACCGGCTATTATCAGGAACCGGAGCTGACACAAAAAATCCTGCGGAACGGGTGGCTCTGCACAGGAGACATCGCCTGTAAAAATGAGCGTGGATGGCTTACCATAAAAGGCCGAAGCGATGAGATGATTATCCGCGCCGGCATGAATATATACCCGCAGGAGATCGAAGCCGCACTCCAAAAGGACCCCCGCACAAAAGAAGTGTTGGCCTATGGCGTGGCAGATCCTAAAAAAGGGGTTCAGATAGCCATAGATATTTCGGGGGATTTTAAGGACGTCAAAGACGTGAAGCAGATGTGTATAAACACGCTCCTCCCCTATCAAATTCCAACCCTGATCACTCTGGTTGACGAGCTTCCTAAAAACGGCAGCGGTAAAATTATACGGGGTGGCCAGCATGCTGGAACTTGAAAAGAAAGTATTGCTCACGCAGGAGGAATATTGGTTTTTGCGGGATAATGCCTGCCGGGATAGCGTCTGCACGACACAAGTAAATTATTACTACGATACGGAAAACCTGTTTTTTAATGCAAGGGGCATTACCTGTCGTATCCGAAAAAAAGGACATGAGCTTATCGCAACGGTTAAATCGCATCGGCCCGGCCCTAAAGGCGCCAGCCTTGAGCATTCTTTTCCGGCGGACAAGGTGTGGGACACCTTTCCGCTGGGGCCGCTTTGCTTAAAGAAAATGGGGCAATTGACAACCATGCGCACGGTTTGCACTCCAGAACCAGGGGTCCGGATAGAGCTTGATCAAAATACATACCTGAATACGGTGGATTACGAACTGGAAATTGAATATGCTCCGGATCGGGAACCCGCGGCCGATGTTGAGCTTAATAAAATGGCTTTGGCCCTGTTCCGCCGGGGAATTCTTAGTAATCCCGCTGACTTTATTCAGCGTACTGGAAAAGGAACCAGCAAATCTCAACGCTTTTTCAGTACAAAAGCAGCCATTAAAAACAGCAGAGAAAGGATGGGCTTATGAATCAATCCATAGTAAAAGAAATTATCAGCCTTCGCCATGGAAAACCAATTTTTATGGATTTCCAAAACAGCAACCGCTACCGGCTGGTGGCCGCCGAAGAGGACGGTACAAAAACGGCATATTGCTTCAGCACCCCTATTTATAACCAGCAGACAAGAAAACTGGTTAACCTGAGTTTTGATCGTTTGGATGATGGTTTTCATCTCACCGGCAGCAGCGCCCACATCACGGTTGCGCAGGATATTCGGTTGGATAGCCCGGACGGGAGCTGTTATCTGTCCCTGCAAGGCGGGAATGTATATCCCGAGGGACGCGGCCTGGTCTGGGGCAGACATACGCTGTATCCAACGACCAACGGAATTGCCTGTCAATCCGATTGTTCCGGCGGAAAGCGTACCGAATTTATTCTAACGTGCAGCAAGCCCTTTTTGAGTATCCGCGCGAACGATAAGTACTTTGCCCTTATGAGCGAGGAATATAAACCGTTTGTCACGATTTCCTGTATCGGCGTTACGGACAGCGACGGGCATGTCATTGCACCGGCTGTTATCGACTATCAACAAAACACCGACCAAGGCTATACCATCGGCCTGTCACCAAAAAGCCCGTTAGGGCAAAGCCTGCTGTTTGAAGTTAACCTATATGAATCGAAGCTGTTTCAGGACACCACCGTGGAAAGCGGGCACCCTGCGGAGAACAATGCGTTCGGTGGCGCCGCTTTTATCGGCAATACCGCCGCGTTTGGTGAACAGTGGCTGTACACACGTCCGGACTTTTCCCGGCTGTCCGATCTGCTGGATAAGCAAATTGGCAGAGTGGTCCTGCATCTTCCCAAACTCAGCAAAAGCGATATCGCCTTAACGGCTTTCCGTGTTGCGAGAAGGTTTTGCAGCTTTGGCTCAAACTGGGACAACCGGATCGCTATAACGGAATCCATAGCGGATTCCATAACTACTCCCGGCTATCAAAGCCTGGATATAACGGATTTAATACAAGAACCAACAACGCACGCCATTACTCCGCCGGAAGGCTTGATTTTAAGAACTAAAGTGAAGGGAAGCGGCTTTTCCGCGGTTGCCACAGGCGACAGTTATTTCGCGCCACAGATTCTTGAAATCAACTTTAAATAAATATTTTGTATACAGAAAGGAATGACAACATGGACGAAAAACAAACCGGAATAGAGGAAGACATTTATCTGGCGCCGGAGAGCGCAAATGCCGAACCCATAACCGGATCGGGCGATGCGGCCAGTAAACCGGATGTACAGGATGAAGCCCCGGCATTAGCTGAAGAACCGGAAACCGCCGTATTTGCGGTGGGAGAAATTCGTCAGATGCGTGGTGAAAACTGCAAGGTGTTCCACATGAGCGATGGCACCGAGCAGGCGGTGTATTACCCCGAATCCATTCACGTATTCAACGAAGAGACTGCTTCCTATGATGAAATCGACAATACACTAGAAGAGGAGGAAGACGGCCGTCATTTCCGTAACCGAAGAAACGGTTTTGTCGCACGCTTCAGCCGTGAAGAAACCAACAGTGAACTGTTTTCAGTCGAAAAGGGCATGCACCGCGTCACCGTGTCCGCCAAAAGGCCCAAAAGTCAAATGCATGTAGGGGTAGTGCCGCGGCTGCGCAAAAGCGCGGAAAACCGGGCCGCCGCCCCCGCGCGGAGCACTCTTATGTTTGATAATGTCATGGCCGGCACCGACATGGAGTATACCGTTATGGGAGACGGTGTCAAGGAAAATATTGTCGTAAGGGAGAAAGCCGCCGTTTACCGGTATCCTTTTATTATCAACTGCGAAAATGTAGCCGCTGAATATCGGGAAAACGACAAACGCGTTGTGTTTTCCAGCCTGGAAACCGGCGAGGAAGTTTTTTGCATTCCCGCGCCGTATATGAGCGACGCCGCCGGTGTGGTTTCGACCGGAGTATTTTATGAAATGAAGCCCCTGGCTGATGGAACCATCAGCTTTACCGTCACTGCCGACAGCGAATGGATGAACGCTGAGGATCGGGCCTTCCCCGTCACCATCGATCCACAGATCACGGTCAGCGGTACCAGTCAGATGTCCACCTATAGCTGGAAAGACGGCCAGATGATCCTGTATGGTTATCATTATGTAACATCCAGCAAAAACAGTGACGGCAGTTGCAGCACATCCCGTATGTATATTAACCTGGGAATGCCCACTCTGCCGCGGAATCCCCGTATTAAAAAAGTGGAATTGGAGCTGACCCAGTTCCTCGCGGATAACAAATCCGACACCTATCCCAATTTGGGACTTTATAAAGTGACCAACGGCATTCAAAAAGGAGATTGCACCCCTTATCACAATGCCCTGCCCATCGATTACCTGAAGATGAAAAAGGGTATTAATGAAACCTATACCTTTGATATCACCTCCATCTACGACAGCATGAATAAGGGAGAGACTTCCTACCCCAATCTGGTGCTGAAAATGATGGATGAAGAAGCCGTGTCCCAGTATGGTGATACGGTGGTCATTCGGGGATGCAATGACTCTGCTTATCCCCCTAAGCTGACCATCACCTATGAATCCAGCTACGGGGTGAACACTTCTTATCGCACCCACAGTCATGAACTGGGCCGGTTCGGTACGGGAAGCGTTGACCTGCAGTGCGGAAACCTGATGCTGGAATCTGAGGATTTTGCCTGGGGCGGCAACCGGATGCCGGTTACCATTAAACATTTGTACACAAGCGCGCTGCTTAACACCCATTATTCCTATAACAACCCTATTAAACTGAACACCGCCAATTTCAGCGCTATGGATGTCGGGCAGGGATGGAAGCTCAACGTGATGCAGAGTATGGTATCCACAACCTTCCAGCATGAGGGTACCCTTTACAGCGGGTATGTGTTTATTGGTGAAAACGGCGATGAGGCCTATTTTAAAAAAAGTGATAAGCAGATATGTGAGAACAACAACTGCTATAACCTGTTTGTGAATGTAACCGACGAGGAAATGCTCTACGATCCCTATAAGAGGACCATAAAGAAGGGCACGGAGACGCTCCTGTTTGATACCAGCGGCCGCCTGATTCGCGTTACCGATGAATTCGGCAACCATATGGATATCACCTTTACCGCTGGCCGCATCACATCTGTCACGGATGGCGCGGGCCGGGATTTCAGCTTTGCCTACACATCCGACGGCCGCCTGACCTCCATCACCGCGCCCGACGGGTCAAGCGTGTGTTACACCTACATTTACAGCAACTTTTTGTCCACCGTCACCTATCCTGATGGACGGAAAGCGGAGATCACCTACACCGCCAACAAGCCGGCGGCGGTTGTGCTCAAGGATGCGGGCAATACCGCTTTATATAAGGTCGCCTATTCCTACAGCGGCAGCCGGGTATACCGCGTATCGGAATACGGTGTGGAAAACGGCGCCTTTGTTGCCGGCCCCAACTCCACTTACTCTTTCTCGGCGGCGGCCAGACGCACCATCGTCCAGACCACCGAGCCAAAGGACGCCGACGAAGGGGAAACGGCTAACAATGTGATTAAAACGGTTTATACCTTTGACGACGACGGCCAAATCATCAGCGAATACGCCTATTCCCAGGATACCGGCAACGTCGGCGTGGAAGGCGGAACCAGCGGCATCAACCCCTATGCCGGGGATACGGGAATTGTGTGCAGTTTTAATAACCTGCTTTTAAATTCCAACTTTGATGGCTCATCCAATTGGACCAAGACTACGACTGACACCTCAAAACTCGGTTCAAGTTATTATGACAATATGGATATGGATACCCAGTATGGTAAGTCAGCTTACTATGTATATTTTCGCGATTCGAAGGCCAAAGCGGCCGGTATTTACCAGACCACCAGCACCCTGCCGGCCGGGGAGTATACCTTCTCAGTCTATATGATGCCCTGTACATATTCTTCAAGTGGAAGCGCTTATATCCGGGTAACCAAAACCGATGGTACGATACTTGCCGAAAGTGAACGATTAACGAGATCGGCAAGTACTCGCTTAGTAGCCCCCTTCGAATTAAAAACCTCTATGAGCGTGCGGGTGGGCATTTATATGGACGGCGACGGATATATGTCGCTTAATGCCGCCCAGCTCGAAAGCAACGCCTATGCTAACGATTACAACATGCTGAATAACGGCGCCTTTGAACACGGCTTGACAGGATGGACGTCCAGCAGCAAGGGCGTATCCATTTCAACAGCAACCAAGTTTAATCTCAGCCGGTCTCTTTGTATCTCGGGCGATTTGGCCGACAAACGGTTTGTCAGCCAAGATATCGCGGCTAAATATAATGCCAGCATTCGTGAAACCTTTACCCTGTCCGGTTGGGCGAAAGGCTACGGCATTGTCGACCGGGAACGTAACGGTTGTAATAAACCACAATTCCAACTGCGAGCAGTCATTCAATATGCTAACACATCCCGCGCTGAGGGGGATCCGGTGGCGCCGGAGGATATTGAAGAATATACCGCCGTGTTTTCTCCCTGCACTGAAGAATGGCAATTTGCCACGGTACAGTTTACCAAACAGAAATATCGTCCGGTAAAGAAACTAACCGTATATTGCGATTATAACTACAACTGCGGTACCGCTTATTTCGACGATATTCAGTTGACACGGGATAGTGTGGAACTATGGGCTTCTGAATCCGACTTTACCGCACAGGAAGACGAAGAAACGAAAACAGAAGAAACCTCCAATACACCCCCTAAAACCGAAGACAATCAAGAGGATTTGCCCACCTTTGAAGAACTCAAGGACGCCTTTGGAAACTCCCTGACCGAAACCACGTTTACAGACGGCGAATTCGGCACTATCTACCGCGCGTTTGGTTACACTTCCGAATGCAATGGCAAAGAAAACGCGGGCAATGACCTCATACGCGAAACCGACGCCTGCGGGCACAACACGCTGTACACGGTAGACGAGGAGACCTCCCGCAACGAGGAGGTTACCGACCGATGCGGCAATAAGACCGCCTATGAATACGACGCGGCGGGGCGCGTTGCCAAGGTAACCAGCAAGAGACCGAACGGTTCGGTTATGGCTCATGTATCCTACGCCTATGACGCCTTTGATAATCTTACTGAGATTACCCGCGGCGACGGCATGAAATACGCTCTGGTCTACAACGCCTATCATAATCTCGAAAGCATTGGCGTGGCCGGCAAAACGAATAAACTGGTCTCTTATACTTATAAAAACGGCAACGGGCGGCTGAAGGCGGTCAAATACGCCAACGGTCACATTATGAGAGCCAGCTACAACACCATCGGCCAGATGGTGGCGGAAAAATGGTGTGACGCAGCCAACTGCCTGATTGCGCATTATAAATATGTGTACGACGGCAAAGGAAATATCGTGCGATCGCTTGACATGAGGCAAAAACGCGAGTATTCTTATACTTACGAAGACAACAAAATAGTCCGTTCCGCGGAATACGGCATTACCGTGAACGGCAGCGAGGTGGTCACATCCCGAACCCTGGTGAATTCCATCCTCTATTCCTATGACAAGGATGGTAAGCTGACCAGCAAGCGCTTTGTCCCCGCCTCCGGCGCCAAGCAGGAATATTTCTACGAGAATCCGGAAGACGGGAACCCGATCGTCACATTTAAGGTCGGCGACAAAACGATCACCAGCCACAGCAAAACCGACGCGTTTGGCCGCAAGGTGTTCGACGAACTCCAGCTCGGCTCCGGCTTTGTGTCCCGCCAGTTCAGCTATCACGCCGGTAAAAAGACCGACGAGCACGTGAGAAACGACAAGTTGAAGTCCTCCCCCACCACCCAGCTTGTCAGTCAGATTGTTCTTTCGGACGGCCGCACCCTCTCCTATGAGTACGACGCGGAGGAGCGCATCACCAAGGTAACCGACAGTGTGGACGGCGTCACCCAGTATACCTACGACGCGCTGGGCCAGCTGCTGACTGAAACTGTGAACGGCACTCTCGTGGGCAGCATGACCTACGACAATTACGGGAATATCCTTACCAAGGGCTCGAATACCTATACCTATGGGGACTCCGTCTGGAAGGATCGTCTTACCTCTTTCAACGGGCAGTCTATTGCTTACGACGCGCAGGGCAATCCCACCAACTACCGCGGGAAAACCCTCACGTGGGAGAAGGGCCGGCAGCTCAAATCCTATGGCAGTTACAGCTATACCTATACCTCTAATGGTGTCCGTAATTCCAAAACCGTAAGCGGCGTCAAGCACACCTATACGCTGGACGGCACCAAAATTCTCAAGGAAACCTGGGGAAGCACCAGCCTGACGCCCCTTTATGACAACGAAGACGAGGTTTGCGGCATCCTGTATAACAGCACCCCTTACTACTTCCTCAAGAACCTGCAGGGGGATGTTATCGCCATCACCAACAAATCTGGCGAGGTAGTGGCCCGCTATACCTACGACGCCTGGGGCAAGGTGCTGTCCGTCAAGAGTGCCAGCGGAACGGTCATCACCAGTTCTACCAACGTTGCCAACGTCAACCCCTTCCGCTATCGTGGGTATTACTACGACACCGAAACCAGCCTGTACTATCTACAATCCCGTTATTACGATCCCGATGCCGCTCGGTTTATTAATGCCGATGATGCGGAAGTCTTTTCTAAATATTCTGATACCAAGCTAATCAACTTATTTACGTATTGTGAAAACGATCCTGTCAATGGAAAAGATGTCACAGGCGCCTTTTTTATTAAGAAATTAGCCGAAATTTTTTTGAGTGCTGTTTTTGGCATCGTATTTCAACTGTTCATCGATTTTGCAATTTATTTGGTAAAAAAACTTGTTTACAAGAAAAATGTTTCTTTTAAAGCATATCCTGGCGATTATATAGAACAAGCTCTTTCCTGGGCAATAGATACTCTTAATCCTTTCTCTAGAAAGAAGCAAATTATCGGAAGATTTGTTCTTGAAGTTCTGGGTTCGGTACTGAATCAAATTACCAACTTAATAGCGGGTCGTGGATTTGATTTGCAACAAGTATTGAAAGGTGCCGCGGTTGCCGCAGTTAAAGCCGCAATTAAAAAGTGTCTTGGCAAAAAAACAGCTAAAGAAATATCAAAGTTGAAAAAGCATCATTTCAAAAATAGGAAGGCGTTAAAAAACAAAAAAATGCGGATTAAAGCAAAATATAAAATTCTTGGGCAGAAAATTAATCTGGCAATAGATATTCCTGCTGGTGTAGTTGATTTTGTTGCAAAAGTACTTACATAACAAAAACTATACGGTTAAAATTAATACCCTTAATCTTCAAAAAAGGTGATTTGCATGGGAGAATACCAGGAAGCAATTAACTCTATAATTCGCCATCTAGTAATCCGAGCAATTCCGATAATTATACCAAATATTATCCTTATAATTATAATGATAATTGGTATAAAGCAGAAATGGTTTGCAAAAAAATGGTTTATATCTGCAATAGTCTTTGTGCTTATCTGCTTTGCTTATATATCGCACCAATTTGTTTCGCTTTATATGGATATAAGTAACAAAGAATATGTGCAATATACTGGAAGCTATGAATTTGTATCTCTTCTGGGAAGGAGAGGCGATGAGGTTAATCTATTGGACAAGGAACATCTAAGACTGTATAGTTTATATGAAGACTTCGAAAGCGGAACATATAAAGGAACTGTCATATATACCGAAAGGACAAAATTCGTTTTGCATATGGATGGTACACGAATAGAATAGATGCGATACTATGGGCTTCTTGGAATTCCCTATTTCCCTATATTTAACAAAGGGCTTAATATCAGCGTTCAATTCGCTGATATTAAGCCCTTTCTATTTAGAGCCTATCGTGCGATCGCTTGACATGAGGCAAAAACGCGAGTATTCTTATACTTACGAA
>URYP01000057.1 GCA_900552115.1 uncultured Oscillospiraceae bacterium
ATGCGCGCGATATCCGAGAACCGCCACCAGGAGCCCAGCGTTAAAAACATATCGGCGCCCGTAATCAGGTACCACTCTGTCCCCGGACAGGAAGCAATCAGGCGCTCCAGCGTATCGACGGTAAAACTCGCGCCGCCCCGGGAAATTTCCAGGTCGGAGACTTCAAACAGCGGATCATTCCCTGCCGCCAGCCGGCACATATCCAGCCGCTTATCCGGAGGCGCCATCGAGGTTTTCAGCTTATGCGGGGGAACGGCGGTGGGCATCAACACCACCTTATCCAAATTCAGCCGCCGCGCAAAGGCGCGCGCCAGCTCAAGATGTCCGTTATGAATGGGATCAAACGTACCTCCCAGCAACGCAATGCGCATAAATGCCTACTCCTTTTCCGTTTCGGGCCAGTCCGCTCCCGCGACCGCCTGTTCCAGTACGTTTCCCACTTCGGCCCCCTGGTCGCGGCTCTCGATTTTGGGCAGGATCAGCCACACACCCAGCCAGACCATAAACAGGGACAGCAAATAGACCCAAGCCTGCGTGGTCTGGCGCATGATAATCAGCCAGACAATCGCCGTGCCGATTAAAATGACGCCCAGCGGCTTGAGCATCCGACCGGTCAGGGTATCGAACACCCGCTGATAGTGGATGTCACAGCCGCCGTCCGGCCTCTCTTTCAACCAGATACGGAGGAAATAGTGTTTGTAATAGTAATTTTTTTCCTCCGCCGTATCGTACTGGAAATATCCCCGGAATTCCTCCCGGCCGAAAGGCTTAACCACCAGCCCGCTCTGCGTATGGCTGGCCCCTGAGCGGGTCTGGATACACCACTGGATGAGCAGCTCCCGGCAAACCTCTATCGAATGGTCGCAAGTAATTACCTGTTCGGCTTCCACCGGCTCATAGCGTTTGCGCCATAGCATAAGGCGTTCCTCCTTTAGCGGGGCAGTTTGATTTGCGGTTCTTCCGGATTATGGCGGTAAAGCACAAATACCCGGCCAATCACCTGCACCACGTCAGCCGATACGGCCGATGCCAGTTGATCGGCGGCTTCACGCGAAGACAGGGGCGCGGTTTCCAGCACCTTGCCTTTGATAAGTTCCCGGGCTTTCAGGGCGTCATCCGCCTGTTTGACGATGGTATCCATCATGCCGCCCTTGCCGACGTGCACGATGGCCTCCAGCGGATTGGCCAGCGAACGCAGATAGGCGCGTTGTTTGCTTGTCATATGGTCCTTCCTTCCTTTTTCACAAGTGGAATCTGTCAAAATTACTTACGGGCAGGTGGTTTATCCTATAAAACGTTTTCGCAAATAATGGCCGTTTCCCTCTCTCGCCCGCCCTAATAGGCGTATATAAAATCCAAACGCTTCGGCGCCAAAGCCAGCGCTTGGTTTTCCCTTCACCGCCCAAATTCATAATCGCTTTCTTTATTATACAGCCATTTATCCCTTAACCGTACCTGTTTTTATAAATTATCCATTAGGCGGTCAAGTATTTATAATAAGGGGAGATGTAAGGCAAGCGCGGGACAGCGCCCCTTATACCGATTCCGCTTTTAAATACTCAAGCAGCTTGTCCTGGAACAGGCGCAGCGCATGGCCGCGATGGCTGACCGCGTCTTTCTCCTGTGCTGTCAGCTCCGCGTAGGTACGCCCCCCATCCACCACAAATACGGGATCATACCCAAAGCCGCCGTTTCCAAGCGGTGCAAATCCGACGCTGCCCGGGCATTCGCCCCGGGCGTAGAGAGTGTCGCCGTTCGGGAACACACAGCATACCACCGAGACAAAGCGCGCCCCACGGTTTTCCGGCTGGACGCCATCCAGCTCCCGCAGCAGCTTCTCAATTCGATCGGCGTCGGTGGCGTTCTCCCCCGCATAACGGGCCGAATAAACGCCCGGCGCGCCGTCCAGCGCGTCCACCATCAGGCCGGAGTCGTCGGCAATGGCCGGCAGTCCCGATTCCCGGCAGGCGGACGCGGCTTTCAAAAACGCATTTTCTTCAAACGTGGTTCCGGTTTCCTCCACTTCCGTAAGCGCTATGCCGCAGTCGCGGTCGGTTACCGCGTCGATATGCAGCGGCTCCAGAATACGGGACAGCTCCACTAATTTTTTAGCATTGTGTGTGGCGACAATAAACTGCATGGCGTTTCCTCCTTATTCGGTAAACAGTCCGCGCGCAAAATCTTCGGGGTCAAAGGGCTGCAGGTCATCCAGGCCCTCCCCTACGCCGACGTATTTAACCGGCACGTCAAGATCCTGCCGCACAGCCAGTACGACCCCGCCGCGGGCGGTGCCGTCCAGCTTGGTTAAAACAATGCCCGTGATGCCGGCGGCATTCTTAAATTCGCGCGCCTGGTTGACCGCGTTCTGCCCGGTGGTCGCATCCAGCACCAGCAGCACTTCCTTATCCGCGTCCGGCAGCTCCCGGTCGATAACCCGGTTGATCTTGGCCAGCTCTTCCATGAGGTTCTTTTTATTATGCAGGCGGCCCGCCGTGTCGCAGATGACCAGATCGGCCGACCGCGCTTTAGCCGCGCTGATCGCGTCGAACACCACCGCCGCCGGGTCGGAACCCTGGGTATGTTTGACAAGTTCCACCCCGGCGCGGTCGGCCCACACCTGCAACTGCTCGATCGCCGCATCGCGGAAAGTATCCGCCGCGCCCAGGACAACACGCTTGCCCTGCGCTTTCAGGTTGGCGGCCAGCTTGCCGATGGTGGTGGTTTTGCCCACGCCGTTGACGCCGATTACCAAAATGACCGAGGGGGTGGTCCCCATGCGCAGCTCCTGTCCGCCGCGCAGCATTTCAGCCACGGTTTCCGCCAGCAGGCGCTTCACCTCTTCAGGGGCGGTCACGCCCTGCTCTTTGACCTTTTTCCGCAGCTCTCCACAGATATAGGCGGACGTATTGGCGCCCACATCCGCCATAATGAGGATTTCTTCCAGTTCTTCAAACAAGTCCTCATCGATCCGGGTAAAGGAATGCAGCATGGAATTCACCGAATTCATCAGCGAATCCCGCGTTTTTTTAAGCCCCTGCCCTATTTTACTGAAAAAGCCCATGCGTGTAACCTCCTTCTGCGGACGAACACCGGTTAGCCGCGTCCGTATATCATCCGTATGTCATGACCTATTAGAAAAATGCAACGGCGCACCGGAGCGTCGTGCCATCCAGTCTTTTCAATCCTCAGACCCCCGGCCTCAGAGGTTTAGCCGGCATTCACGGACAGACCCAGTTTGGCTTCCACCTCGCTGGCCCGCAGCTCCAGCAGCTTGGAGACGCCCTGCTCCTGCATGGTCACGCCATACAATACATCGGCCTCTTCCATCGTACCCCGGCGGTGCGTAATCACAATAAACTGCGACTGGTCGCACATACGCCGCAAATAGGCCGCATAGCGGTCTACGTTGACGTCGTCCAGCGCCGCTTCGATTTCATCCAGCACGCAGAAGGGCGACGGGGTCACTTTCAGGATGGCGAACAGCAGCGCGATCGCGGCCAACGCTTTTTCCCCTCCCGACAGCACTTCCAGGTTGAGGATTTTTTTGCCGGGAGGCTGCGCCCTCATTTCGATGCCCGACCGCAGGATATCGTCCGGGTCGGTGAGAATCAGCTCACCCTTGCCCCCACCGAACAGCTCGGCAAACACCTCGCCATAATAGCGGTTGATCTGCTGGAACCGTTCGATAAAAATATCCCGCATCTGCACGGTCAGCTCGTCGATGAGTCCGAGAAGATCCGCGCGGGACACTTCCACATCCTTCACCTGCGCGGATAAAAATTCATACCGTTCGCTGACCTCTTTATATTCATCGATCGCGTCCACATTGACGCTTCCCAGCCGGCGGATTTTATTTTTAAGCTCGTTCAGCCGGCGGGTGGCCGCGGCCAGATCATCGATCGGCCGCGCGATGTCTTCTGCCTGCGCACGGGTCAGTTCGTATTCTTCATAGAGCCGGCGGGCGATGTCTTCGGTCTCCCGTTCGGCGGCCGCATATTTTTCTTCCAGCCGCGCCACTTCCTGTCCCGCCCGTTCGCGCTCTTCGTTCTTTTCCCTGCTCTGGCGGCGCAGCGTCGTCTGTTCCTCTTCCTGCTGCGCCCGGCGGGCTGTCAGGCGTTCCAGTGTTTCCTCCGCCTGCGCCATTTGCTGACGCTGCTGCCGGGCCATGGCGGTTTGTTCCGCCACCCGCTCTTCCAAAATTCTAGCGTTTTCCTCCAGCTGACGGATTTGATCCGCCAGTCTCTGTCGATATCCGGCGGCATCCTTTTGCCGGGAGCTCAGGTCGTCGAGCATCCGCTCCACAGCCTCGCCCTCTTTCTGGAGACCCAACACCGCCAACTTGACTTCGGACAGCGCCGCGGCAATCGTCTCCCGCCGGGCCGCCAGCTGCTGGCGGCCACCGCTGATGGCGCTCATCTGTTCATCGGCCGCTTCTTTTTCCCGGGTCAGCGCCTCGGCCTGTTCCCGTGCCAGCGCCGCCGTGCGGCGCATGTCTTCCGTACGGGCCAGAAGCGCATCGCGCTCCTGCTCCAACGACTGGAGTGCTCCACGACCGGCCTGCACAAGACCGGACAGTCGCCGCCGCTCGCCTTCAAAACGGATTTTATCTTCCTGCACGGTAGACAGCTCTCCCTGCGTACCGCTCAGCTCAGCCTGAGCTGCCGCTACATCCTGCTGCAGCGCCTTGAACCGCTCCATGGCCTCGCGGGCGGATGCCTGCCGCTTTTCCGCATCCTGCCGGATGGCGGCAATTTCGTTGCGCCGGGACAGAAGCCCGCCGCTTTTCACACTGGAGCCGCCGGTCATCGAGCCCCCGGCGTTTACCACCTGGCCGTCCAGCGTCACCACGCGAAACCGATACCCGTATTTACGCGCGATCGATACCGCAAAATCCAGATCCTCCGCCACAGCCGTGCGTCCCAGCAGGCTGCGGATGATCTCCTGATACCGGGTGTCGCCGGTTACCAGGTCGCTGGCCAGTCCTACAAAGCCGGGTTCACCCTCCAGCCCTTTTTCAGTCAGGGAACGGCCCCTTATAGTGTTTAACGGCAGGAATGTCACACGGCCGCCGCGCGTTTCCTTAAGCCAGGCGATTCCCCGTTTGGCGTCCTCCTCACGGTCACAGACAACATGCTGGCCGGCGGCGCCCAAAGCGGTTTCCACTGCCAGCGCATACGCCGCGTCGGCGTTTATCAGCCGGGAAACCGGCCCGTGGATGCCGCGCAGCGCCCCCCGGGACGCCTGCTGCATCACCGCTTTGGTGCTGTGGGCAAATCCCTCCATGTTGCGTTCCAAATCCTCCAGGATTTTGGCGCGACGCTGTTTTTCCTGCACGTCCAGCATAAGCTGATCCGCCGCCTGCTTGGCCTCGTCCCGTTTGGCTTCGCGGCTGTGCAGCCGCATTTCATAGCCTTTGGCTTCGTTCTGCAGCGCTTCTATCCGTTCGCAGCAGCTTTGATAGGCAGCTTCACATTCTTCCAGTTCGCGGGCAGCGGAGTCGGTCTGGCCAGTCTGGGCGGCGGCGGATTCCTCCAGCTGTGACAGCCGGCCGGCTATCTCAGCAAGGGAGGAATTGGCCGTAACCTCCTGTACACGCGCGTCGGACAGCCGCAGCGCAATGGCCGCCGCCTCTTTGGACAAATGCTCCATTTCACCGGAACGCTGGTCGCTGTCCCGCGACAAGGCCTCCAACTGTTCCGTCAGCTTCAATTGATCATGTTCTTTTTCCGCTGTCCGTCCGCGTAGTTCTTCGAGCTGCCGGAGGTATTGAAGCCTGTCCCGCTCAATTTGCTCGTCGCCCGTTTGTGACTGGGCGATCTCCCCCTGTATGCGGGCGATATTCTCCCGGTTATGCTCCTGGTCGTTGCGCAGCACCGCAGCCTGCGCCTCAAACCGGCCGGCCTGCTCCTCCTGTTCCCGCTGCTGCCGGCGGAGGGCGTCCATTTCGACCGCCATTTCCTGCGACAGCCGACCGGCCGCTTCCATTCCCGTTTCCGCCGCCGCCACCGCTTCGCCAGCCTGTTCATACTGCGTACGCGCCAATTCCAGCTTGGAGCTCAGCGTTCGAAGGGTGTCGCGGCTGCTTTGCAGGGTATGCAGCCACACGCCGATCTCCAGCTCCTTTTTCTCGCCGGCCATTTCAAGAAACTGCTTTGCTTTTTCCGCCTGCTGGCGCAGCGGGCCCACCCGGGCTTCCAGCTCCTGCACAATATCGCGCAGCCGCAGCAGGTTGTCCTCAGTGGCGGCTAGCCGCCGCTCCGCTTCATTTTTTCGATAGCGGTATTTGGCGATACCCGCTGCCTCCTCGAATATTTCCCGCCGGTCGGTGGATTTGGAGGATACGATATCCCCGATCCGCCCCTGTCCGATAATGGAATAGCCGTCCCGTCCCAGGCCGGTATCCATGAACAGCATTTGTACGTCTTTAAGCCGCACAGCGGCATTATTGATGATATATTCGCTTTTGCCCGAGCGGTAATACCGCCGGGTAACCTTGACATCGTCCGCGTCAAAATCGAGTTTACGGGCCGAATTATCAAACACAAGCGATACTTCGGCAAAACCTACGCCCTTACGCTTGGCGGTGCCGCTGAAAATGACATCCTCCATATTGGAGCCGCGCAGGCTCTTGGTTGACTGCTCACCGAGCACCCAACGGATGGCGTCGCTGATATTCGATTTTCCGCTGCCGTTTGGCCCGACTACAGCGGTCATTCCCTGCCCGAACCGCAGAATCGTTTTGTCGGGAAAGGATTTGAAACCATGGATTTCCAGCGCCTTGAGTATCATTGATTCACATCCGTTCTTCTATGTCTGCCCGCACGGTGCGGGAGGGGACAGCCCCATCGCCCCGGACGGCCACGGTATAACCCCGGCTGGCCAGCCAAGCAATATTGTCCCGTTTGTGACCGATCATTTTAGACAGGGCGTTCGGTGCAACCCAGAGAGTCGCGCGGCCGCCCTGTGGGGGGGCTCTCCGCAGGGCTTCATGGGCGAGCCCCCGGTAAAGCCGGCTTTCACACAGCTCCCGGAATGCCGGATGATAGGGACCCGCCACATAGGCGGATTCCACCTCCCCGCCGGCGTGCAGACCCATGCGGATCACCGGGATGCCCCGCTCCCATTCCACAAATTGCAACAGCTCCGCTCCCAGCCCAACCGCTTCCTCCAGCGTGGGAGGGATATACCTCCCCGCCCGGTACCAGTCGGCCATAAGCGTTCCTTCCATAACGACGGCGGGGTAAATCCGCATCGTATCCGGGCACAGGGTACACAGCCGCGCAGCAGTGCCCCGGTCGGTATCCGGTGAACTCCCCGGCAATCCGGTCATCATCTGCAGGCCGAGGGCTATGTCAAAAGTATGTATTAAGCGCGAGGCCCGCTCCACATCATCGGCGGTGTGACCCCGTCCGTTGCGCCGCAGCACATTGTCGTCCATGCTCTGGGCGCCCAGTTCAATGGCGGTGACACCGAAACGCCTGAGCTGCGTGAGTATGGCCTCGTCTATGGCGTCGGGACGGGTGGATATCCGAATTCCCGCAAACAGGCCTTTTTCCACATAGGGATAAGCCGCCTGCAAAAGCGCCGTCCGATAAGCCTCATCCACGGCTGTAAAGCTCCCGCCGAAAAAGGCGATTTCCGCCTGTCCCGGAGCAGAACGCATGGTCGCCGCCGCCCGCTCACAAGCAGCCGCCACCTCCGCCGGCCGCAGGACAACGGCGCTTCCGGTGATGGCGCGCTGGTTGCAGAAGCTGCATTGATGCGGACAGCCGGCATGCGGCACAAATAAGGCGACGTTGGTATGGGGCATGGCCGTCCTTCCCTTCGTCAGTCGATCCGGTCATAGCCCATCAGCTTAAGCGCCTCACAGGCCGCCAGTTGTTCCGCCTCTTTTTTGCTGTGTCCCCGGCCGGTGCCGATCACATTGGAATTCAAATGCACTTCCACGGTGAATTTTTTCTGGTGATCCGGTCCGGACTCCCCGGTTAGGACGTATTCCAAACGCTCTTCCGGGTTCTGCTGCACGATTTCCTGCAGATAGGTTTTATAATCTTTAAATTTACGACGGCGCTGATTGGCCAGCTCCTTTTTTAAAAAGGGTAGCAAGAACTCCCGTACCGGCTCCAGGCCCCCGTCCAGGTACATGGCGGCAATCACGGCTTCGAACGCATCCGATAAAATAGAGGGCCTGTCCGCCCCGCCCGACAGTTTCTCTCCCCGCCCCAGCAGGAGATATTCGCCCAGATGAAGCTCATGGGCATAGGCGCTGAGGGCTTTTTCGCAAACCAGGGAGGCCCGCAGCTTGGTGAGCTCCCCTTCCGCGCCCTTTTCACTGCGGAACAGATCGTCCGCGGTGATAAACCCCAGCACCGAATCGCCAAGGAACTCCAGCCGTTCGTTGCTGGGGCAGCGGCCTTTTCCTTCATTGGCATAAGACGAGTGTGTCAGGGCATTTTCCAAAAGCGCGCTGTCCTGAAAGGTATAGCCCATGCGTGTCATCAATTCCTGTAATTGCCTATCCATGTTCGTTCTCCTATAATCGATCTTCAATATAACCCACGACGTCCTCGACCGTTTGGAACGCCTCCAGCGCCTCCGCCGGTATTTCCACCATATACAGCGACTCCAACAGCACCGCCAGTTCGCTGCGGTCGTCGTCGCTGATGTTCAGGTCGTCCAGCAGCGAATCCATTTCCACTGCGTCCGGGTCGCACCCGCATTCTTCCGCCGCAAACTGCGCCACTACTTCCCGTACCATGTCTTAATCCGCTCCTGTTTTAGTCTCCTGCACCGCCTGCGCAATTTTGTCGATCACGCCGGCCTGCGCAAAGGTGGCGGCCACCCGTATGGCGTGCTTGATCGCCGGCGCTTTGGAGTTGCCGTGCGTCTTGATTACCGGCTTGCTGACGCCCAGCAGCGGCGCGCCGCCGTACTCGGACGTATCCATACGCTTTTTAAATCCGGCCAGCTGCGGCTTCACCATCAGCGCGGCCAGTTTGGTTTTAGTATTCGTCATAAAAATACTTTTGATGTTTTTGAGCAGCGCGTCGGTAACGCCTTCCATCATTTTGAGGACGATGTTCCCGGTAAAGCCGTCCGCCACCAACACGTCGGCCGTGCCGAACGGGATGTCGCGCGCTTCCACGTTGCCGACAAAATTGAGTCCGCTGTCTTTCAGCAGGGCAAACGCCTCATGCTGCAGGGTGCCGCCCTTGCAGTCCTCCGTGCCGATATTGATCAGACCCACCGATACGTCGTCCAGGCTCTTGCGGCCCATGACGCTTTCCATATACAGGGCAGCCATCTGAGCAAACTGCAACAGCATCTCCGGCCGGCAATCCGCGTTGGCGCCCGAATCGATCAGCATAAAGGGGCCCTGGTCGGATGGCATCAGCGGCGCCAGCGCCGCGCGGGATACGCCTTTGATCCGTTTAACGATAAAGGTGGCGCCCATAATCATGGCGCCGGTACTGCCAGCGGTTACAAAGGCATCGCCGTTACCGGCAGCCAGTTGGCGCAGGCCCTCCGCCATGGAACAATCCTTATGTTCTTTCAGGATGCCCCGCGGCTCATCGTCCATGCCGATGACGCCCGGCGCATGTATTATGTCCATATTTGCAAGGGAAATACTATTCTCCTCCGCCACCCGGTGGATTTTGGCCTCGTCGCCGGCCAGTACGATGGAGTGGCCATATTCAGCCACGGCCATGGCCGCTCCCCGGATAATTTCCAGCGGTGCGTTGTCCCCGCCAAAAGCGTCTACTACGATTCTCATATCGTTCATCCTTTCCCTATCTGATACGGCGATAATTCGTCCAGCGCCCGGCCGGCCAGCGCCTCATACCGCTGCCGTTTGTCCCGGATTTTATCGGGAAGCGGCGGCAGGATGCCGAAATTGGCCCCCATGGGCTGGAAATCGGCGACCGTTCCATCGCTGATATAGGCCGTCAGCGCCCCCATCATGGTGGTGCGGGGCAGTATCAACGGTTCGCGTCCTTTCAGGCGACGCACGGCATTCTGCCCGGCCAAAATCCCCGCCATGGCGGATTCCATGTATCCCTCCACACCGGTTATCTGCCCGGCAAAGAACAGATCCGGCCGCGCTTTCAGCGCATAATCCGGTCGCAGAACGCGCGGCGAGTCGATAAACGTGTTGCGGTGCATCACGCCATAGCGGGCATATACCGCATCGTGCAGGGCGGGGATCAAGCCGAACACCCGCTTTTGCTCCGGAAAGGTCAGATTGGTCTGGAACCCCACCAGATTCAGCAGAGAACCGGCGGCGTTTTCCCGGCGAAGCTGCAGCACCGCCCACGGCCGGTGTCCGGTGCGGGGATCCCGCAGGCCTACCGGCTTCATGGGGCCAAAGCGGATGGCGTCCAGTCCCCGCGACGCCAGGATTTCAATGGGCATGCAGCCCTCGTAGACCTGCCGGTCATCCGGCTGGTCAAAATCGTGAAGAGGCGCCCGTTCGGCGGATACTAAAGCCGCATGGAACGCCTCGTATTCCTCCTTATTCATAGGGCAGTTGATATAATCGCCCTGCCCGCTTTCCTCCCGGTCATACCGGGAGGCGCAGAACGACCGCTCCGCGTCGACGCTGTCCGCTTCCACAATCGGGGCCGCGGCGTCATAAAAGCTCAGCGCCCCGCCGCACAGCCGGCGGATATCCGCCGCCAGCGGTTCCGCTGTCAGCGGCCCGGTTGCAACAACGGCGATTCCCCGCGACGGCAGGGAGGCCGCTTCACCCCGCTCCACCGTTATCAGCGGATGGCCTGCAATGCGGCGGGTTACCTCTTCGGCAAACCGGTCCCGGTCCACCGCCAGCGCGCCGCCGGCCGGCACCGCGCAGTCATCGGCAACAGGTACGCAGAGCGATCCCATCCGCCGCATTTCCTCTTTTAACAGACCCGCCGCGCTGCCCAGACGTTTCGCCTTGAGCGAATTGGAGCACACCAGTTCCCCCAATAAAGGGGAGCGATGGGCCGGCGTGTAGCGATCGGGTTTCATCTCAAGCAGCCGGACCGGCACGCCCTGCTCCGCGGCGGCAAACGCCGCTTCACAGCCGGCCAGCCCGCCGCCGATTACGAGTATGCTGTCCGTATTCATTCGTCGTTATCCTTTTTCTTGGCCACAGGCTCCTGCTCATAGCCGCAGCCTTCGGTGGCGCAGTACAAGCCGGCGTTCCGGCCTTTCTTTTTAAACAGGGTTTTGCCACAGCGGGGACAGACCTCGCTGACCGGCTCGCTCCAGGTAACGAAGTCGCAGTCGGGATAGTTGGAACACCCGTAAAACTTACGGTTGTTTTTAGACTTCTTCCCGACAATTTCACCTCCGCATTTGGGGCAGACACCGCCGGTTTTTTCTACAATCCGCTTGGTGTTTTTGCAGTCGGGATAGCCGGGGCAGGCCAGGAACTTGCCGTAGCGGCCGGATTTAATCACCATTTTGCGCCCACAGAGCTCACAGACCTCGTCGCTTTCCACTTCAGGAACCTTGATCCGCTCCCCCGACAGATTTTCCTCCGCCTTTTCCAATGTGTCGGCGAAACCCTTGTAAAAATCATCGAGTATACTGATCCAGTCGCGCTTACCCGCTTCCACGCTGTCAAGCTGGTGTTCCATATGCGCTGTAAATTCCACGTCTACGATATCGGAGAACTGTTCCCGCATGAGCTGGGTCGTCACTTCTCCCAGCGCGGTCGGTTTGAGCGCCTTGCCCTCCCGCTCAATATACTCCCGGTTGAGGATGGTGCCAATGGTGGGGGCGTACGTGGACGGCCGCCCAATGCCGTTTTCCTCCAGCGTTTTGATAAGCGTCGCTTCCGTGTAGCGGGGGGGCGGCTGGGTGAAGTGCTGGTTACCCTTCAAATCCCGCAGGAACAGCTTGTCGCCTTCTTCAAACGGCGGCAGCGCCCCACTGGCCTCTTCTTCTTCGTCCTTGCCCTCCACATACAATACCGTATAGCCTTCAAACCGCACGGTATAGCCGGAGGCTTTAAAAATATACTGATTGGCGGCAATGTCCACCTGACAGGTATCTTGCACGCAATTGGCCATCAGGCTGGCAATAAACCGCTCCCATATTAGCTTGTACAGCCGAAATTGGTCGGCGGTCAGCGAGCTTTTCACCCGCTCCGGCGTCAAGGACGGCATGGAGGGCCGGATCGCCTCATGCGCATCCTGCGCGTTGTTGCGTGATTTGAAATAACGCGGTTTTTCGGGCAGGTACTGGCTGCCGTACCGCTCCCGGATATACTCGTTGCCTTCCTGCCGCGCATCTTCGGAAATGCGCAGGGAGTCGGTACGCATGTAAGTGATCAAGCCGACCGCGCCGATCCCTTCGACTTCCACGCCTTCATACAGTTCCTGCGCCGCTTTCATGGTGCGCCGGGCGGCAAAGCCCAGCTTGCGGCTGGCCTCCTGCTGCATGGTGGAAGTGATAAACGGCGGAGCGGGAGAGATGGACCGCTTGCCGCGTTTCACCTTTTTAACAAGGAAATCGGCTGCCTTCAGATCCCCAAGAATAGCGTCCGCCTGCTCTTTATCGGTGATTTTCAGCTTGCCTTTTTCCGTGCCGTAAAGTTTGGCGGCAAACTGTTTGCCTTTTTCAGTTGCGGACAGCAGCGCGTCGATCGTCCAATATTCTTCGCTGACGAATGCGCGGATCTCTTCTTCCCGGTCGACCACGATCCGCACGGCGGCGGACTGAACCCGTCCGGCCGACAATCCCTTGCGGATTTTTTTCCACAGGAAGGGGCTGAGCTTATATCCCACAATGCGGTCCAGGATCCGGCGCGCCTGCTGGGCGTTGACCAGGTCCATATCCAGCTGGCGGGGGTGCTCCATCCCCTGTGTCACGCCGCTTTTGGTAATCTCATTGAACGTCACCCGGCTGCTTTCGTCAGGGTTTACTTTGAGCATCTGCATCAGGTGCCAAGAAATGGCTTCCCCTTCGCGGTCGGGGTCGGTTGCCAGAATAACGCCGTCGCTGTCGGCGGCCATGGATTTAAGCTGCCGGATCAGCGCCGACTTGCCGGGAATATCGGTATAGCGCGGCTTAAAGCCATGCTCGATATCTACGCCCAGCAGCGATTTTGGCAGGTCCCGAATATGGCCCATGGAGGCCACCACATCAAAGCCGGGACCAAGGTATTTTTTAATGGTTTTGGCTTTTGCCGGGGACTCCACAATGACCAGCTTTGCCATATTGCCTTCATCATCCTCTGTATGCTTTATTATTCATCATCCGCCGGCAGGCGGCCATATTGGTGGCCGGCGTAACCGCGGGCGGCTCCTGCTATTTCCAGTTCCGTTAATGCGGCCAGTGCCCGGGCCGCTGTCATTTCTGCTTTCTCCGAAAGCCAGTCCACACTTCGCGGCGTTTGTTCCAGCAGGCCGTACAGCCGGCGCGCTTCCTGCGATACCTCTGCCAACTGCGCCTGAGGATCCGGAGGTGGTGTGGGCGGCGTTTTTTTCGCCTTTTTTATGCCAAACGGAGAGGGGCGGCCCTGACGCTCCGGCTTAACCGGTCGGACAGGCTGCAGGGCCTTCCATGACGGAACCGTCACCGCTTTGGCGGCTTCCATGTCCAGCATATCGCCAAACCGATCGCGGTACTGCCGTAAAACGTCGATTCCGCCGTCGACCAGATACGCGCCTTTTTGTATCAGGCGGTTGCAGCCGGCATAGGCCGGCATCCCAGCCGGACCCGGCACAGCCATTACGTCCCGGCCCTGTTCGCGGGCTCTGGCAGCGGTAATCAGCGAACCGCTGTGAGCCGGCGCCTCCACCACGCAGACCCCCTGAGCCAATCCGCTCATTATCCGGTTGCGCACGGGGAAGTGGGCCGGCCAGGGAGGCGATCCCGCCGGATACTCGCTCAGCAGCGCGCCGCCCTGCTCAAGAATACGGCTCCGCATGGCGGCATTTTCACGAGGGTAGTTCACGTCCAATCCGCAGCCCTGTACTGCAATCGTGATGCCGCCGGCTTCCAGCGCGCCCATATGGCAGGCGGCGTCGATCCCGACTGCCCCGCCGCCGTACTGGATATGCATCCCCAGAGGC
>URYP01000058.1 GCA_900552115.1 uncultured Oscillospiraceae bacterium
TTATATGTTAAAATAGCTGATAAATCCAGATCCATATAAAGTATTCTTTTGCTTACAGCCGATTCTAACCAGCAGATAACAAAACAGGGCCGCCAGCAGGCGGCCCTGTTTTTTGGTGCGGATAAGAGGACTTGAACCTCCATGAGCTTGCGCTCATTAGAACCTGAATCTAACGCGTCTGCCAGTTCCGCCATATCCGCATAATAAGCTGATCACTGATCAGCGAAAGTAATTATAACGAATCCCTTCCCGGTTGTCAAGGGCTTTTTTAAAATTCTTTGTGGCTTTTTTCGTCTGCCTGAATTTTTAAAAGAACCCGGGGGAAACCTATTGACAAACACGGGCAACCGTGCTAATATATATCTACACCGTTTCAAACGGCTTTTTTATATCGCGGAGTAGAGCAGGGGTAGCTCGTCGGGCTCATAACCCGGAGGTCGTTGGTTCGAATCCAGCCTCCGCAACCATTGTTGAAAGAAGTCGATTCTTGTAAAAGAATCGACTTCTTTTCGTTATAGATGTGATGCTTTGTCTGCCGGTGTTGAAACGAATCGGCACATAGCTGTATCTTTTATGGTAATGGGGAGATTCGTTCTATTGTCAGCGTGGCATTTGTCAGCGTGGTTAAATTGAAAACCGCGGCTCCGGTGGAATAAAACGCTAAATCGACTTGACCGCTCAGGAATTCAATAACACTTCCCTGCAGAATCGTGGTTTCCGTCGTGGATAGTGTGCTAAATTGCAAAGTGGAATCAATGACACTGCCGTTTTGCCTGACTCCCGCAGAAATAGTCTGATCAGGCGGTTCCACTGGAGCGATCCGGATCATATAGTTGATTTCGTATTCGCCAGGAATATACACTTGCATTTCATTTTGATTTGTCCCTACATTAAAAGAAGGCATAAAATTGCTGAGCTGTACCTGTTCAATTTGCCCACTGGCTGTAAAATTGAACGATTGGACGGTGTTGGAATATAGCCCGGCAAACGCGGATTCCGTGGCTTTGCCGTCAATTTCGACAGTCGCGGGATTATCGTATAAAAAAATATTTAAATTGGGGGATATAAAATTTAAATCCTCTCCAAACCGGATGGGTATGGGACCACCGTTGCCATTTATATAAAACAAGACCTCTCCTGGGTTAAAGGTGCCTTCTGGTCCGGGCTCGCCCTGTGGTCCGGTTTCGCCCTGCGGCCCGGTTTCACCCTGCGGCCCGGTTTCACCCTGCGGCCCGGTTTCGCCCTGTGGTCCGGGATCGCCTTGCGCCCCGGGCTCACCCTGCGGTCCAGGCTCACCCTGTGGACCGGTTTCACCCTGCGGTCCAGGCTCACCCTGCGGTCCGGGTTCGCCCTGCGGTCCGGGCTCACCCTGTGGTCCGGGTTCACCCTGTGGTCCGGTTGCGCCCTGTGGTCCGGGTTCTCCCTGCGGTCCGGGTTCGCCTTGAGGGCCGGGTTCGCCCTGCGGTCCGATTTCACCCTGTGGTCCGGGATCGCCTTGAGGGCCGGGTTCACCCTGTGGTCCGGGGTCACCCTGCGGACCGATTTCACCCTGTGGTCCGGGATCGCCTTGAGGGCCGGGTTCACCCTGCGGTCCAGGCTCACCCTGCGGTCCGGGTTCGCCCTGCGGCCCGGGATCACCCTGTGGTCCTCGACAGCAACCACATTTACGGCAGCTGTCACAACTGGAACTGTCATATTCTTTGTCACTACCGTTGCAACGGGTATTATAATGATTCATGTTGGTATTCTTCCTCTCTATACGCAGTTGCAAAATCATGCGTAGACAAGTATCTAATGTAAGTTTATGCGAAAAACGGGCGAGGGTGTCCGCCTGCTGCGACACGGAAAACCGAACCGATCTTTTATAATAGAACCAGTAAAGGGTTCGACATATTGTGAAATACAAAAACGCATGGCGACAGCCATGCGTTTTTGTATTATACATTTATTACAGGCGGATGGTTTCAGGAATTGGAGCGATCTTCGGTGGCAGGGGAGGCATCCTTTTTCTCTTTTTTACAAAACAGCTCTTTAACTCCAATGTAAAGCAGGAAAACGCCGAAACAGCGCCGCAGCAGGCTGACATCCATCATAGCGGCGAGAAAGGAGGAGCCGACCGCCGTCAGCACGCCGGCCAGCGTACAGATTAGCGCGGCTTTTTTTTCAATCAGGTGATTTTTAATATGGGAAATCAAGGCGGCCGGCGCACAAAATATAAAATAGAGCAGGTTTACCCCGCCCGCCCGGTACTGGTTGACGCCGGCGAAACTGGTGAGATACAGGATTAGGAGCGAGCCTCCGCCAATGCCAAACCCGCTGAGAATGCCGGTGCCGAGACCGATCAGGAAGTTGAGAATCATCATAGCAGCAGCACCGCCCTTACTCCGCCGTAAATGATCAGCAGGCCAAAAATCCTGCGCAGCCATGTGACCGAAATCTTTCCGAATATTTTGCCGGAAACAAAGCCACCGGCCAGGCCCCCCAACAAATAGGGAAGAGAGGCCATAAAATCGATGCTGCCCTTAAATATATAAACGATCAGCGCTACGACCGACAGCGGCAGAATGACTGCCACCGAGGTAGCGAACGCCTTGCGCTGATCCATTTTCAGCCACTTGGTAAACATGGGTACCAGGAAAAGTCCGCCGCCCGAACCGAAAAAACCGTTGGCGGTACCGGCCAGCGCTCCGGTAATGGCGTATTTCATCGTGTCTTTCACGAAATGTTCATCCTTTCGCAAAGCAGCTATGCCATCCCCGAACCTGGCATATCGCTAGTGTGTGTCAAATACTTATAAAAATACGGCGGTGCCGCTGGCTTTTCAAAATAATACCAGCCGGTGAAATGCACGATCCGGTTTGACAACGGCCCTTGAAAGGGATACACTGGCTTTATACAAAAAGCGGTTGGGAAAGGAGCGTTCTATGGCCAACATCCTGGATTACGTGGAATGGAGAGGCGACCTGACACTGGAACAGTCGCCATTCGGCGACATTGACGGCCTTATATTGTCCTGGCTGTCTTATGTACCTTTTGGCGGGATCGTATCCCGTCGCTTTTCGGAGCCGATTACGTTAAAAGATGCCGCACAGCGCTATCTGGAATCGGACAGTCGACGGGAAAGTATGCTGCACAAGCACGATCTGGCGCTGCTGTCCGCTGTGGCTCAGAGCGAGCGTTTTGGTTCCATGCGCCTGTCCGGGTATATCTCCCGTACCGATCGCGAAGCGCAGACGCAGTTCGCCGCCATCACCATCGCCCTGGGCAGTGGCGCTGGTTTCCTGTCGTTTCGCGGTACGGACGATACTCTGATCGGCTGGAAAGAAAATTTCAATATGGCGTTTATGACGCCGGTGCCGGCACAGCGTTCGGCGCTGCGCTATCTGGAACGGGCCGCCGACGTGGTTGCGGGGGGGCTGCTGTTGGGGGGGCACTCCAAAGGGGGCAACCTGGCGGCCTATGCCGCGTCTTTCTGTCCATTGGATATACAGCAGCGCATTGTGCGCATTTATAACAATGACGGCCCCGGTTTTCCGGAGGAAGTCGTAAACCGCCCCGGCTATCAGGCGATCTGCGGCCGTATTAAAACCTTTGTCCCGCAGACGTCGGTGGTGGGCCTGCTGATGGAGCATGAGGAAGATTACACCGTCATCCACAGCCAGCAGACGGGCTTTATGCAGCACGATCTGTATACCTGGGAGGTTATGCGGGACCACTTCGTATGCCTGAACACCATCACTAAATCCAGTCGGTTTATGGATAAAACCCTGAAAAGATGGGTGGCGGATATGGAGCCGGCGCAGCGGGGACAGGTTATCGACGCCCTGTACGGCGCGCTTCAGGAGACACAGGCAACCACCATTTCTGAGCTGACCTCCAAATGGTTTCACAGCGCCGCCGTTGTCCGCAAGTCGTATAAAAACATGGACGAGGAAACCCGCAAGGTGATTTCGCAGACGTTCAGCCTGCTGTTTAAATCGGCGCGCAACAACATGGGGGTTTTTAAACCAACGCTGTCACTGCCCTTTCCCAAAAAAGCGGAAAACGGGAAATAACGGATAAAAAAGGGACGGGAGGCCGTATCGCCTTCCGTCCCTTTTTTAATTTTCAATCACTCATCCGGCACGATGGCCAGCGCCTGGCTTCCCATACTCTTAAACCGGCTTTCCAGCAGCTCCCGGGAATACCGCATTACGCCGTTGTTTTTATAAGGGTCGTTACAGTAGTAAGCCTCGTCGTCGTAGCCCACCAGCACCAGGCAGTGTTCGTTGACGAGCCACTGTACGGTGGAACCGTCCTTTTCATCGATCCAGGAGGCGGAAACGTAGGTTTCTTTCATATCGATCGTCGCCCAGATGAGCACCGGAATCTGACGGTCGAGATAGCGCTGCGCCAGCGCCGGCAGTACGCTGCCGGTGCGATTTATCACGGCGTAATTCTTCGGCAGCAGGGAGGCAACAGCCCGCTCAATGACCGGGGCGTAGCAGCCATAGCTGTCTTCCGACCGCGGATTACCGACAAAGCGGTCGTTGGGATTGGGACCGATAGGGGTCTCTCCCTGCCACGTAAACTGTCCGCAGTCCAGATAATCGTCGATAAAGGTATCCACGTCGATATCGATGCCCCAGAACTGCAGCAGCATCACGGCGCTGACGCTTTCACAGCCGGTGGGATAGGCCTCCTGGCTGATGTAAGGCACGTCCAGCACTAAGGAATCCGACAGGGGCGCGGGAGTGCAGGCGGACAGGGCCAGGCTGTGTGAATTTTTCGCCGCGCTACCCGCACTGGGGGCTTGTGCGGTGTCGGGCAGCGTTTTCCAGGCGACCGCTAAAACCAGCACGGCCAGGGCTGTCAGGCCCGTTATTCGTTTCGCATATCGGCGCATCTGAAACCATCCTCTCGGTTTGGTATGGTTTCAGCATAGCGGTCAGCCGGCCATCAAGTCATCAGCAAGCTGCAAAGAAAATGCAAAAGTCAAACGGCCAGCAGATTATACCCGCTGATAATGTCGGCCTGTGTGTCGTAATACAGCAGCAGGCCATTCAGGTTTTCTCCCGAGGGTAGGGAAAACAGCGGGACATTGTCCGACGGCAGGGAGAAAAACAACAGGATATCGCCCTCATAAAACACCATGTGGTAATTCCCCCTTATTAGCAATTCGGGCAGGTACGCCTTGGCTAAATACGTAGAGCTGGGATTGTCGCGCAGGGCAAGCGCGTTTGTAAAGCCGCTAAAAGAAAAGGTTTCCTTGGGATAGGCGGTATAGGAAGACGGCGGCAAATCCGCCTCTTTCTCGCGGGAAGTGGTTGTATGCGACGTTTGTGAGGAGGGATCGGTCGGGGTCTCAAAACCGTCGCGGTAGGCCTGGATATACCGCTCGACCTTAGATGTGAGCTGCATGCGTTTGTCATTGGACAGAGTGGGTGCGCCCTTGGCGGGGGTCACGTGCAGGGATTCAATCCAGGTGCCGTCATAAACCAGATCCAGACAAAGGCTTTCCCCGGTATATCCGGTGTAGGTAAAGGACGACAGATAATACTTTGCCGTGGACTCCTGATAACGCAGGTGAGAGGCAAAATTGGTTGTGTCAAGAGGAGCGTACCGACTGGACAGGCTGGTGCAGGCCTGCTCAATCAGGTCGTTGATATCTTGCAGCTCGTATTTTACACCATTTTCGTCGTCCTTGCCATATTGGGCGTGAAGGTTCTGGAAATATTCGGTAATAGAAACGGCTTCGTCCGGCCGGTAGGTCGTCCATGGATAAAAGGTGAGCTTTTCCTCCGCGTTGATGTAGAGCAGGGGCGTTTCCCCCGAGGGTGTCGCTTTCACAATTTGGCCTTGGTAGGACGGAAGCAAAGACCTGATGATATCCATGCTGAAAAAGCCGCCGGTCAGGATGGCGGCGGCCAGCAGAAAAACCAGCCCGTTTTTCATCCAACCTTTCATAAGTCTGCGTCTCCTTTCGCCTGGGATGGGAATGTGACGGTAACCGTGGTCCCAATACCGGGCAGGCTGTCAATCGTCAGCTCCGCTCCATGGCGGCGGACGATTTCTGCGCACAGCGCCAGCCCCAGCCCGGCGCCGCCCGCCTGGCGGGAACGGGATTTGTCCACCATATAAAACGGCTCGGTCACTTTGGCAATCACGTCCGGGGCCATGCCCATGCCATGGTCGTCCACGGACAATCGGATGCGTCCGCCCAGCTCCCGGCAGGTAAGGGCGATTTCCTGTCCGTCGGCAGAGGCCTTGGAGGCGTTGTCGATCAGGTTGTAGAGCAGGGACAGGAACAACGGCCGGTCAATATCCAGCACGGCACTGTCGTCCGCCTCCCATCGCAGGCGCAGGCCGCGCCGCCCGATTAGCGGCGTCATGGTGCGCACCACCTCCTCAAGCAGAGCGGCCGCGGAGACCGGCTCCCGATCGAGCGCGACGTTTCCGGCGGTGACCAGTTCCATCAGCTTGCCTGATAAAGATTGCAGGCGGCCCGTTTCCTCCACAATGATCGAGGCATATTCCTGCCGCTGCTCGTCGCTTACGGTACGCTTGATGCGCAGGATATCCGCGAACCCCAGGATAGAGGTGAGCGGGGTTTTCATTTCATGCGCCAGATTGTCAATAAACTGCTTGCGGCTTTCCGCCACCGCTTCGAGCTGCTCCACATTGGCTTCGATGGAGGCCGCCATCTGGTTGATGCTGCGGGCCAACAGCCGGAATTCCTGCCCACCCTTTTCCGGCAGCCGCAGCTCGTACTGGCCGTCGGCGATATCGTGCAGCGTCGTATAGATGCGGTGCAGGGGAGACAGCAGCCGGAACACGATCAGCATCAACGCGCCGCCGATCAGAACGGCGAAGCCAATGCTGACGATCCGTACAAACCGGAGCTGCTGATCCAGCGTTTCGTATACGGCGGATATATCGGTGATCGTATAGATACCGTAGGTGTTCCCTTCCAGGGAGATCGGCGCGCCCACCAGGATATAGGTGCGGCCTTCCTGTGCGGTAATGGTCATCAGCGATTCCGTATTGCCGGATTTGAATACCGCGCGCCGAAAATCCTCGGTCAGTGCGGTGGCGCGCAGCTCGCTGACTGTCTCCCGTCCCCGGTAAATCGCCACACCGCTGCCTCCCGTTTGCGAGGCCACAAGCGTATCCAGCAGTTCGTCCACGGCATCGGCGGATAAAAGCGGCTGCTTTTGCCGCAGCCGTTCGTAAACCACTCGGTTTTGAAGGGTGGCGGACAGGTATTGGTGCTGTGCCGCCGCCTGCTCCTGTTCGCGTTCCACCATGACCTGGTGGCTGCTGTACAGGATGATGCCGGCCGTCACCTCTATGGCCAGCAGGATCAGGCAGAGCGACAGCAGGAATACCTTTTGCCATAGCTTCATAGCGATTTCTCACTTTCCAGCCGGTAGCCCAGTTTGGGAATCGTCACCAGCCGATTCTGCAGTCCCATTTTCCGCCGCACCTGCTGCACATGGATATCCACGGTGCGGCTTTCACCGGCAAACTCATATCCCCACACAGCGGCCAGCAGGCGGTTCCGGGTCAAGGCGATATCCTGGTGCTGCATGAAAAAGGCCAGCACGTCGAATTCCTTGGGCGTCAGGGGGATGGAAACGCCGTCTTTTTTGACGGTATGCTCTTCAAGATTCAGCGCGATATCCCTATAGGCCAGTATCTTCTGCGAACGATGGGCACGCCGCAGCACCACCTCGATGCGGGCCAGCAGCTCCACCGTTTCAAAAGGCTTGACGATGTAATCTTCAGCGCCCAGGCGCAGGCCTTTCACTTTGTCGGAGACATCCTGTCGGGCGGTGAGAAAAATGACCGGCGTGCCCCCCTGACGGGCCCGCTCCATGATATCGAACCCATCCATGCCGGGCAGCATCACGTCCAGCAGCGCCAGATCATACGATCCGGACAGCAGCCGGGGAAGGGCGTCGGTGCCGTTATCGCACACATCGCTTTCATAATGCACAATGGAGAGGGAGGCCTGCAGCATCTGGCCGATGTGCGGGTCGTCCTCCACAATTAAAATTCGGATCGCCATGGCTCCCCATCCTTTCAGAATATCGATAAGTACAGCCGTACCGAAACGAGACCGCCGCACAATGTTTTAAACACTTTCGCTTTAAAACCATTATACCAGTTGCCCGAAAACAGGACAAGCGTGCCTGCCTGGAAATAAGGGGATGGGAGCGGGAAAAGCTGCAAAATTTTTGCAAAATTTAATAAGGAGTCCCGATCTGCACCGCTCCGGGAGGCAGTACCGCAAGCTAGTGGGGAATACCATCGTTTGAAAAGCGGTTCCGAACGTTAAAACCCCGCCCGATTATTCGGGCGGGGTTTTAGGCAGCGGTTCCCTTTAATCCAGCGGACATTGCCGATACTGGGCCGGGCTTTTACCGGTGACCCGTTTAAACGCGCTGTAAAAATTGGACACACTGTTGAAACCGCAAGTCTCCGCGATTTCAAGTACGCTTAGCGAGGTGGATTTAAGCTGCTGTGCGGCAGCGGCTATCCGCATTTTCACAATGTATTCCTTGGGACTGATGCCGTTGCTTTCCCGGAACACCTGGCTAAAATAGGTTTTGTTGATATGCAGGATGTCCGCCAGTGTAGCCAATGAAATGGACTCGTTATAATGCTCGGAAATATACATAAGCACCTGTTCCATCCCGGTATAACGCTGGTCATGATAAGGGGGGAGCGGCTGGGAAATGTCGTAATACCGCAGCAGGTCGGCCAGTATACCCAATAGCCTGGCTTTTACGACCGCCCCGCTGTGAGACTGGGGCGTAACAAACTCTGCCTGCATTTGCAAAAACTGCTGTTGTATAGAGGGAAACGCAGCGTTTTCCCGGTTGAGCTTGTTTTCAAAATGGTCGTTGCGATGGAAAAACACCGACAAAAAATCCTGATAAAAAGAATAGGAAGGATTGGTCCAGATAAACCGCGGCTCAAATTCCAACGCGGCGTTTTGCAGTACGTAGCCGCCAGTGTTGCGCATACAATGGGATTCGTTGTTGTTGAACAGCACGATATCGCCCGCCTGCATCGGGTATACACGGCCGTCCACCCAGTATTCTCCTTCTCCGGACAATATCATGGATATTTCCAGCGTATAATGCGAATGCGGCTGAAAGGACGAACCCGGATCAAAGGACCCGATAATCCATTTCACCAGGACGTCGTCCGTACCGTCCAGCGCGAACCGGTTTACGGTATAGGGCATACTCTCCCCCCCTTATGCTGTCGCTTCAAAAAGCATAGCACGCGAAACAGATTCCTGTCAATACCATGGTTAGCTGCCCCAAAGGGTATGTTGTCGCGAAATAGAAAACAGGCTCTGCGGACAAGTCCGCAGAGCCTGTTTATCAAAAGATTGATTAGAAGTAAGAGGCATTTAAGGGATTACCGCCCTATAGGGAACTGAGATATTTTATGGGTGCTGTACTGCAGAATGAGCAGGGCATCGGAGGCGGACACTCCGTCGGTTTCATCCACGCTGGCTGCCAGAGTCTCCGCTGCGGTCAGGGTAATCTTGCTGGTAGCCGCCTGCAGGGCCATCAGGGCGTCGGCAGCGGTGACGTCCCCGTCCCCGTTCACGTCACCCGGCAGCACAACCGTGACGGAAAAAGTGGTGGCTTTGGTCACGCCGTCTTCGGTGTAGGTAACCGTCAGCGTTTTCACTCCCGGAGTCGAAGAATCCAGCCCGCTGACATCATAGGCCGTCACCGGTTTGCTGGCGCCGTCTTCGTAATGGGCGGTGACCACCAGGCTGTTTTTGTCCAGCGATTCGCCGGCGCGATAGATAGTGGTGGAGATCTCAGCCGTAATGCCTGTCAACGCCACCCGCTCTTCGGTCACGCTGATCGTAAAGGTCGCGGTTTTGGTAATGCCCCCTTCGGTATAGCTGACGGTAACGGTTTGATTACCCGGCCGGGAGGTATCGTAGCCGGACAATTTGTAGTCGCTGACCCCTCTGTCGGGGCGGTTTTCATAATGAGCGGTTACGTTCATACCGCTGTGTTCGAACGGCTCACCCACAACATAGGAGGTCTTGGCGGGCGGAGTAACCGAAATGGAGGTGAGAATGGCCGTTTCCACGGGAGCGATACCGCTTTTCAGGGTTACGGTGAGTTCCTTGGTATTGCCGGGAATCGTGACGGTGCCGGCTTCGTTATCAAAGCTGCCGGCCGAGACCGACCCAATATTGTCTTTGAGTGCGGGCAGGTTCAGCACGATGTCGCCGACGGCATCATCACCCGCCAGCTGAAGCCGGACAGTTTTGGGGTCGGGAGCATACAGCTTCAGGGTGCCAAATTTGCGGCCGTCGTTAATGGCGATGTTCTTCCATTCGATAGGAGTACCGGACAGCAGCCATTCGTTGGGGATGCCGCGTCCAACGATGACGGTGCCGTCGGTCTTCACCGAAGCGGTCGCCTCCAGCAGGCCCTGCCGTATAAAACCCAGGCCCCATGTCTCATAACCCGCGGCCGGCTTGGACCAATCGCCGTCATTCTGGCCTTTATCAAAGCTTTCGCCCCACTGAAAGGGCGCGCTTTGATTGTCCAGGAGCCATTCGTAGGATTTTACAGCCATGGTACGGTATTTTTCGCTGTAAAGCATCGGCACACTCATTCCAACATTATAGACAGCTCCATATTCGTGGCCCCACCAGGCGCCCCAACTGTCATCGGGAATATCGCCACGCTGTGCTTTCAACGAAAAAGCATTGTCCAAAGAGGCATCCAGATAATTAGCCCAGGTGCCGCCCAGATCATAGCCGCGCAGCACCGCGTCCCACGGGAAGGTGCTCATCATGAAGGTGGTGCCCAGCCAGTTGCCGTCGTAGATCACGCTGCCGTCTTGGTAGCGGGTCCAAAAGCCGGAGGTGTCTTCCAAGGCGGACATATACCAATCTACGCCTCGGCGTTCCATAGCTTCATCCAGCATATCATTAAGAGCGTTATTAACAATTTCAGCTCTCTCGCCTGCCCAGGCGGCTTCGTCCGTCCAGCCCCATTGGATACACAAATATTCATAAGCAGCGTAACCATGCATGACAGCAAAATTATCCACCACCAGATAATCGCTCCCGTTATCCAGCGTGTTGGATTTAGCCATCAGCCCATCCGGGCCGGTCATAAAGGTAGCGATGTTTTTGGCCGCGTCCCGGATTGCATTTTTTACATCTTCTGTGAAATATGCGGCGCGCTCGGTATCGTCTATTACCTGCCACAGGGTGGCATAGGGGATGATGTATTTGGGGATGGCATCCAAATAGCCTTGCTGGGGATTATATGCCAGCCGCTGATAGTAGGAGCTTTCCATGATGCGCTTGGCCAGATCGATATACCCATCTCGGATAAACTGCTCCACCATGTTGGGAACATCGTGGGAGAAATACCGGTCATAATTGTAGACGCCGCAGCGGTTTCCGGCGTCTCCCCGGATCTCGTAGTCGCCGTGGGATACCTGCACCATGGTCTCCCACATCACAATCATGCTGTTTAGATAGGAATTCACCATTTCATCGTCGGGCAGGGAAACAGGCCGGGCAAATCTGTTAAGCATACCATCATAATACGCTTTTACAGCAGTATACTGCGTCTGAAAATCCCCCAATCCTTTTAACTGCTCCACGGTGGCGGATCCTGTAGCCGTAGCGGCAAAATCCAGCTTTATATCTTTGCCGGACGGAACCGTCTGGCGGTAAATGGCAAACTCTTCCCCTTGCAGGATCGGATTTGTCGCAAGGGGCACCTCGACAGCGGAAGATGCGCTGATATTCAATTCGACCTGTTTATCTACATTGGCTGTATTGGAAAGGGTGACCTGAGTGAAAACGACCGTGGCACTGTCCTCCAGCACCCGGTTGGCCACATGCTGGATTTTTACCGTGATACCGGTGTCCCCGGCGGCCCATTCGGAAACCGGGCTGTTCATGTAGCCGTCAGCCTGGTACCACTTGGTATTTTGGCGGCGCTGCGGGGAGGTCTCGTCCGGCAGATATTCGGCACCGTCTACCGTAACAGTGTAGCGGATGGGCTGAATATGGCCATTCCGGCTGCCGTTGGCGCCGCCGGGATACATGGCGCCGCCCATAGTGGTCAGGCTTTTGGAGGCATCGTTTTCCCAGCCAAAATACAGCCAGTTTTTCGTATTGGGCGAATAAAAATCAGGGGAGAGCGTTTCGGCGTAAGCCTTTAATCTGTCGAAAGCAGCCTGCAGATACAGCGCTGCTTCATAGTAAGTTTCATTGGAAATGCCCGTATCCTGCAAAAGCCCTTTGGAGTAGGCCAATTCGTTATGAAATACTTCAACCGCCTCCCCCTCAAATCCTGTAGTAGAAAACGCTTCGGCAGATTCCACTAGGGAAGCCAGTTCGTTTTTTAGATTAAGCCCTTGAAGATCTGTGCTCAAGGCGATACCACCCAAAAACAAGTTGCCGTATGGGTTGCTTTTCTGGACGACTTTCAGCCGGATTACGGCGCTGTCCCCGGCGGAAAGTTTTACCGTATAAAGATTTGTGACTGCGTTTCCTGCTTCTATAACACCTTGATAAGCGGGACTGCCGCTTCCGTTCAAATAAATCGTAAATTCGCTTTTGGATTGGAAGGCTCCGGCCGCAAATACCAGGCTTTGTGCGACATTACTGGAAGATACGGAAATTTCACCCCCCACCTCCAATTTTTCCGGGATATCGCCTACACTTGACGAATCTCCCTGTCTATAACTGATAACAAGGCCTTTGGAAGCTTTTGGCTCGCTACTGTAGCTTTCTTTGCTGCTGGAGTCTTCGGCATCCCAGGAATATCCCACGGCATTATCGCTTTGCAGCAGAAGTCCGGTGCTGTCCTCTAATGCCAGGAACTGGATCTGGGGGGCTACTTCCGCTTTTCGGGTCTGTACCAGTACGCTGGTGGTATCCTGATTGGTGGTCCCAGCCAGATGCAACCAGTCTATATCTCCCACCTCTGTCAGGTTCATCCGGTTGTTGTTGCTATTGACTTCCTGAACGTTTATTTTGACTTCATCGGTCAATTTCAGCTTATCCAGCGCGGCAGCCCCCAGCATCAAACTCCCATCCGTGGAGGTCTTTTTCGTCAGCTTATAAACAAATTCCAGTCGGTTACTCTTACGGATGTTAATAGTGTACATAGTATATGCCGGCTCTCCTGCTGTGAGATTAGAATCGGTATAGACCGGCTCTTCCTCACCGTTAACATACAGCAGGAGCTCCGCCTGTCCGCTGCGAAGTCCGCAGATAACAGTCAGAACTTGGGGATACTCTACAGCCGGAACCGTGATCCTGTAACCGACTTCCTCAGGGATATCCACCCCCACACTGTCTTCTTGCCCGTTTTTCCAGGAGAATACAGCAGCGGTGGAGTCGGAACCGGCGGCAGCGGCAGTTCCATCGCTCCATGAATAGGATGCTGGAGAAGATTCAACATACCCCAGGGGACTGTCGGTTCCATTGCAAGGGGTCACCTGCAATATAGGCTGTACATCTGCTTTTCGCTCCATACGGCTATTCATGTGGAGCCAGTCTAAGCCGCCCAGCCGTGTCAAATCCAGATCCCCCTCGGCTTTGGCAAGATTGACAATCACAGGATTCAGCGTTGTATTCCGGGGTGGATCCGTTTCAGCAGTGGGGGATAATCCTACGCTAAAAGCACTTGTCAACAGTAAAACGCTCAATGTGAAGCTCAAAATTTTCCGCAGTTTTTTCATAGCC
>URYP01000059.1 GCA_900552115.1 uncultured Oscillospiraceae bacterium
TTACCCGGCCCGCCTGTTCCTTTGTTTCGTCCGTAAAGGATAACAGCCAGAAATCGACAGGGGGAATTTCCTCCCGGCAATCTGCCCAATACAGGCAGTCGGCGTTGAGCAGCTCCACACATCCGCCGTCACACTGCAGGGGGAACTTCTTTCCCTTACGATCCGCAAGATAGCCTCCACAGTTCTGGCGGCCGCACAGGCCGCCGCCTGTGCGCGGGCAGTTGCGGGTCAGCATCAGCGGCTGGCGGCCATATACCAACAACCCGGTATCCAGCGGTGCTTTGCCGGCAAACGCCATTTGGCGGAAGGTCAGCTCCATGGACAAAACCGCTTTTGTCATGCCCATATCCGCGCCTGCTTGCAGCGCCTGCGCGTTGGTCATATTGAGCGTTGGTCCTCCGACCGGGCACAAGCCAGCCTGCAATGCCAGCTCCACCCCATCCATCGTCCCGCACAGCGCCTCGGTAATGCCAGCCTGTTTTGCCTGTTCCAGTTGCTCCCGCACGGCCGCGCTGCGGCCAAACAATCCCCTTGGGACAGCGACCGCAACAGGCTTTTGCCGCTGCCAAAAGGCCAGCCTTTCCATCGGCGTAAATAAAGGCAGCACCAGCATATCCGCCTCGCCGCCTTGAGGCGGCACCTGGGATTCCTGAGCGAACTGCGCCGCCAAACGCGGCGGTACCGGGCATGTATGCCCCTTACCCGCCGCCGGAGCAGCGGACGGGGCCCAACGCACAGCCGGCCGGTTCGCTCTTTTCTCAAGCAAAGCCTCCAACGCCTGCCGGCGCAGGGAGTTGATCACCGAAAGGGGCATTGTCAGGCCCGGTTCGATTTCCACCGTTATCTGCTCCGCCAAAAACGGTGTTCCTCCGGTTTTCCGGAGCTGCGCCGCAGCCCGTTCCGGATCCAGCGGCCTGGCGACCGCTTGTTCCGGCGGATCCCCCGCTGCGTAAGCCGTATGCCCCTCCCGGTCGGTTATACTCAAAGAGACCGGCCGGCCGGCAGCAATATCCAGCGACATATCCACCGGAATTCGCGGGGTTTCCGACGCATACAGACGCTGCAAACGCCGCAGAACCGGGGCGGCAGCCTCCACATCCTCTTTGCGGCGGGTTCCAAACATATCCCGCCGGGAGCCCGTATAATAGCCATCCGTAAAGCCGGAGCGGGCGAAGACGGCCCGCAGATCTTCCACGGTTTGCGGAACCGGCGTTTCACCGCGTGCCGCGGCCCGATAAACCGTAACAGCGGCAGCCGTGTATTCCGGGCGCTTCATACGGCCCTCTATTTTCAGGGACGCGACGCCGAGACGAGATAACTCCGCCATATGCGGCAGCAGGCATAAATCCTTCAGGCTGAGCGCCGCCATTTGCGCGTCGCGGCTACCGTCCGGTCGAAAGGGCAGCCGGCAGGGCTGGGCGCACAGGCCCCGGTTGCCGCTGCGCCCGCCCAGCATAGCGGAAAAATAGCACTGCCCCGATACGCACATACACAGCGCCCCATGTATAAACATCTCCAGTTCACAGTCCTGCCCGGCACAGGCGGCAATTTCCTTCGCCGCCATTTCCCTGGCCAGCACCACCCGTGAAAAGCCCAGCTCCCGCAGCCGCCGGACGCCTTCCGGGGTATGGCAGGCCAACTGGGTGGAGGCGTGCAGCGGCATTTCCGGCGCACAAGCGCGCAGGCGCCTCGCCAGGCCGAGATCCTGCACGATCAGCGCGTCCACGCCGCTCGCGCAGGCTGCTTTTGCTACCGCCAGCGCCTTTTCCATCTCCTCTTCGCGAATCAACGTGTTTAGCGTCAGATGCACCGCTGTCCCCCGGGCGTGACAATAGGAGACGACCTGCGGCAGATCGTCATCCGAAAACGACTGGCTGTGGCGGCGGGCATGAAAAGCAGACGCCCCCAAGTAGACGGCGTCTGCTCCGCACCGGACCGCCGCCTTAAGCGCCTCGGGCGAACCGACCGGCGCCAGAATTTCCAGCGGCTTATCCATGCCTATTACCTCTTACGCCCATTTGGGGCGTTACGCTCATTTTGGGCGTTGGGCTCTTTGGCCGTGTTTGTCCCTTTGGGAACGCCGCCCTTCCGGGACTCTTGCAGGCGCTGATTTTCCTGGCGCAGCGCGTCGTTTTCTTCCAGATAGTCCCTCAGCTTGACCCGCAGGTTGTCCGCCGCTTCTTCCGCCTTATGCGCTTCATCCGCCAATGTAACGGCGGTCAACACCGCCGCCATATTGGTGGATACGCGCGGATTCCCCGCCATCATCTGGCGCATGCGGCTGTCCACCTGCCTAGCCAGCTCCTGCAAATAGCTTTCCGGTTCATCCGTTGTGATGGTGTACGGCATATCGCAGATGCGAACCGTGACCTTATGGCTGTCTGACATACCGACACTCCTTTCCCGCGGCTGCCCGGGCACCGGACAGGCCGCCTTTTTCTGCTGAAATATGTCGAATTTATCTAGATCAATATTTGGTTAGCCGGCCCTGTGTACGCAGCGCCGGGAACCCCCACTGGCGCAGCACCTCATAAACGCCCACCGCTACCGTATTGGACAGATTGAGGGACCGGGCTGCATCATCGTCCAGCATCGGCAAACGCACGCTTTGGTCGGGATGATCCCGCATCAGCTCCTCGGGCAGCCCGGCCGTCTCCTTACCGAAAACCAGGTAGGCGCCGTCCGGATATTCCACATCGGCGTATACCCGGCGGGCTTTCGTGGAAAAATAGAAAAAGGGGCCGGCGTTTTTTTCGAAAAATTCCTCCAGGCTGTCATAATAGGTGATGTCCAACAGATGCCAGTAATCCAGCCCGGCGCGTTTCAGTTGTTTGTCCGTGATGGTAAACCCCATTGGCCCGACCAGATGGAGCCGCGCCCCGGTAGCCGCACAGGTGCGGCTGATATTGCCGGTATTCTGGGGAATCTCTGGCTCCACCAGTACCACGTTAAGCTGCGGCATGGCGGTTACACCCGGCTGCACAGAAGTTCCGCCCGGCCATCCAGCCGCACAGCCGCACCAGCGGGAACAAACAGGCTGTCACCCTTCTTCACCGGCAGCGTCTGATCGTCCCAAGACAGCTCCGCTTCACCGGACAGGCACAAAACCGAGGTAAAGCTTTCGGGGCAGCCAAACTGCATCGCTCCCGTCAGCTCCACCAACTCCGCCGTAAACAGCTCGCAGGAGGCCAGCCGACGCACGCTGCCGCCGCCCACAGCGGTCACCTCGCCGATGGCGCCGTACGGAATAGACGGCGGCATGGTAACGGTGACATCCACCGCCTTGTCCACATGCAGGGGGCGTGGCTTGCCGTCCGCACCCAAGCGGCCGTAATCGGACACGCGGTAGGTGGTGTTGGAATTCTGCTGTACCTCCGCAATCAAAATACCCGCCCCGATGGCGTGGAGAGTGCCCGCCTCAATAAAAAACACGTCACCCTTTTTTACCGGCACCGCGTTGCAGACTTCCATAAGTGTGTTGTCCTCGATGCGCTGGCGGAATTCCTCTTTGGTCAGGCCGCGGTTAAACCCGTAGATGAGCTGCGCGCCCGGCTCGCAGTCTACCACATACCACATTTCGGTTTTGCCGAATTCGCCTTCCACCCGCATGGCGTAGTCGTTGTCCGGATGCACCTGCACCGACAGCCGGTCGTGCGCATCGATGAGTTTGATTAAAACCGGAAAATACGGAAAAGCCGCCGCTTTTTCGCCTACAGCGTCGTCGCCCCATTCGGCAAGAACTTCCGGCAGCGTTTTCCCGGCCAAGGTGCCGTTGACCACCACGCTGGAACCATCCTTATGACAGGAAAGCACCCACGCCTCCGCGGCGATGGCCGCGTCCGTTTCATAGCCAAACTCCTCTTTCAAACGGGTGCCGCCCCAGATGTAATCCTTTACGGGCGGTTTGAGCAGCAGCGGATAGGTTTTCATCATCAAGTCAATCCTCCAAATATATGATCATGTTAAAACTAATTTTTATTCTAACGTATTTTTTCCGGTTTTACAACCGTCATTTCCAGAAATCGGCCCGAAAATTTAAAAGCGCCACGTCTATACTAATAGTGCTTAATAGCAAATACGAGCGAAAGGAGCGATGGTTATGACGAAAAAAGGCGGCGCAATGTCGTTTGTCAAGGGCGCTGGTATTGGTATGCTGGTCGGTTCCATGGCGGGCATGGCCGGATACGGATATATGCAGTCCCACAAGAAAGGCATGAAGAAAAACGTCAACAAGGCCAGCAAGGCCCTGCGCAACATGGGCGAACTGGTAGACAATGTAACGAGCATGTTTTAATTAGCTGGTTAACCGGCATTCCCGGTCCCTGCAACGCGTCTCACTTTAAAGCCTCTTTACTTCTGCGGGATTTTCGTGTATGATAAAGGCGATCTTTATCAAGGAGGCAGGTGCGCATGAGCGAACGACCTCAAAAACCGGTTCCCCAGGAGCCAGAGGCAGACAATCCGTCCAGCACCATTTTCAGCAAGCATAAAAGTGCAGACGACCTTCGTAAAGAGCAAAAAGAGGAAAAGCAGAAAGAACGCCGGCAGTTTATGCGGGAGTTGACCGAGAGCACCTCATCCCCCGAAACCCGGGCTGTCACTCGCGTTATGATTATTCTGCTGGCCGTTATCGTGGTGGGGTGTGCCGTCGTGGTTTTTTTCCAGATTCGGCCGAAAGATACGGATATGGCGGCGGATTCTCCCCATTTTGAAGATGTGGGGGCTCTTCCCGAATTGTCCCAAGAAGGGATCAAGGCCATTGTTACGGAAGCGTATTATACGATCGATGGCAGCCTGGCTCTGCGGCTGCAGATGTCCAATGGCCTGCCGACGCCTCAAGCGGTCGAATCCTTTTCCATTGTGATTTATAACGATCAGGATAAAGAAATCGCGTCCGGCCATCAATCCTCCGACTGGGATGCCTCCTTTACAGTACCGGCCAACAGCTATGCCGAATTGCTTGTTTACATCCCCAAGGAGGATGTGAAAATTCCCGATGACACCTTGGAGACACTCACTACGGAGATCGACGTTACCGGTATTCCGGAGGATGCGTCAGTTCTCAAGACAACGACCGCACCCACCACCTCTACCATAGCATAAGCAAAAGCGGGCCTGCTTTCAGGCCCGCTTTTGTAATAGTATGGACTGTGTTCTTCAAATATAAAACTAATCCAAAAAACATTTAAGCGCACATATTTTCATTTCTGCTGATGCTGCGAAACGGTTTTGACTTTTCCGCTGGCTTTTAAATCAATAATTTTTTGCTCATAGGTATAGCCGCCCTTTAGCAAATAGGTCATTAACTGTTTTTTGTCGGAATGATTAAGTGACAGAGGATTCTCTTGTTCTACTATGTATAAGGACACATTTGGCAAATTGGGATACCTTTTTCGGTTATACTCTTGATCAGTTTCGTCCAAATTGTCCCATTCCAAGTGTATGTAAAGCGGAAAGCTATTGCCTGTATCTAAACCGATAAATTCGCTGATCTGCTCAATACTCTCATTCAGCTCATGCAAAACGGACGGATCATTCAGTTTCTGAATTAACCGGTCATAAGTATCTTCAGTCATTACCTGCGGAATCAACCGAAATTCTGCATTTTCCTGCATATAGGCAGCGGCATACGAGCCTGCTGGTGCGGTCACATCATCTCGGTTGCCAAACGGCCACACGCCTATTTCGGTGACACTATCCGGTATCTTGAGCTCGGTTAGGCCGATACAGCCTTCAAAGGCATAGTCGCCAATGTATGTCACACTGTCGGGAATCTCTATTTGAATAAGGTCGTCAACCTCAAAAAAGGCTTCATCACCGATGGCCAGTACCGGTCTGCCGTCGATTTCATCAGGCAGCTTCAGGGCGCCGCCTTTTCCGGTATAGCCGATGATCTCCCACCCATCGCGATAGGGCTCGACAAGGATTTCATAAGGCTGTCCCGCATTGGTAGGGGTTGTACTGCTTGTTTCTTCTTCCTTGTTTTTTTCAATGTTCGCCGTCCTGTTGCAACCTCCCAGCAATATTGCTATAGCCAGACCAACACCAGCCCATTTAATATATTGTTTCACAAACGCCACCCCTCTTATGCTTGTACAAATAATAAAAGTATATATATACTTATGCAATTTGTCAACAGCGCCCTATATTTATAAGGATCGGCAATGGCCTTAGCCTGAGCCGGTCCTTATATCATTCAACCGATTTTTCCTCCGGCTGCGCCACGGCCTCCAGCGCCTCACGCAGGGTATCCAGCGGCGTGAGGCCCTTTTTCATGCGTACGGCCAGATACGGCTTGCCGCCGGCGTTAATCATCACACGGCCCTTTAGGGCGGCCGACATTTTCGAGCCCAGCTCCAGGTTGAGCTGGCGCTGGTAGAGCAGCAGCGATTCCTGCTGCTGCTTGACCTCATAAATCCCTACGGACGCCGCCATATTGCGCAGCAGCGCCACATCGATCAGGCCCTGCACCGCTTCCGGCGGTTCGCCGAAACGGTCAATCAGTTCGTCGTAGACGTCGAGATAATCCTCATGGCTGCGGATATCGGCAATCCGGCGATACACGTCCAGGCGCTGGGCGTTGGCGGCAATATAGCTTTCAGGGATATGGGCCGGCACCTGCAGGTCAATTAGGCATTCTGCCTCCCGCTCTACCTTCTCGCCCTTTTGTTCCCCGACCGCCTCAGCCAGCAGGCGCAGGTACATTTCGTAGCCGACCGCTTCCATATGGCCGTGCTGCTGCGCCCCCAGCATATTGCCTGCGCCGCGGATTTCCATGTCCCGCATGGCGATTTTGAATCCGGCGCCGAACTCGGTGAACTCCCGCACCGCCTCCAGCCGCTTGGTAGCCACGTCTGTCAGCACCTTGCCCCGCACGAAGGTCAGGTAGGCGAAGGCCCGGCGGGAGGACCGCCCCACCCGTCCCCGCAGCTGGTGGAGCTGCGACAGACCGAAGCGGTCGGCGTTTTCAATAATCAGGGTGTTGGCATTGGGGATATCCACGCCCGTCTCAATGATGGTGGTGCAAACCAGCACGTCGATCTCCTGCTCCAACATCTGCTGCCAGATATCCGACAATTGTTCCTCGGTCATTTTCCCGTGGGCGATGCCGATACGCGCCTCAGGTATCCGCATCTGGATGCCCGCCGCACAGCGTTCGATACTTTCAACCCGGTTGTGCAGATAATACACCTGCCCGCCCCGGCGCAGCTCCCGCCGAATGGCGTCCATAAGAATATTATTGTCGTGCTCCAGCACATAGGTCTGTACCGGGCGGCGATCCATCGGCGCCTCTTCAATGACCGACATATCGCGTATACCGCTCATGGCCATGTTCAGGGTCCGGGGAATCGGCGTGGCCGACAGGGTCAGCACGTCCACTGATGGCGCCATCTCCTTAATGCGCTCTTTCTGCGCCACGCCGAACCGCTGCTCCTCGTCCACGATAAACAGCCCCAAATCCCGGAATTTGACATCCTTGGACAGCATCCGGTGGGTGCCCACTAAAATATCCAATTCCCCGGACCTCACTTTGCGGATGATCTCTTCCTGCTGCTTCGGGGAACGGAAACGGCAAAGCATATCGACGTTTACCGGGAATCCCTCAAACCGCCTTACCAACGTGTTGTAATGCTGGAATGCCAGGATGGTGGTGGGAACCAAAATCACGCACTGCTTGCCCTGAGAGATGCATTTGAACGCGGCCCGCAAGGCAACCTCGGTTTTGCCAAAGCCCACGTCGCCGCATAGCAGCCGGTCCATGGGCACCGACCGTTCCATATCGGCTTTAATCTCCGCCGTGCAGCGGAGCTGGTCTTCCGTTTCTTCAAATTCAAACCGGCGCTCAAAGTCATACTGCCATTCACTATCCGGATCAAAGGCATAGCCGGGAGTCGCCATGCGCTGGCCATACAGCTTAATCAATTGGTCGGCAATATCTTTAACCGCAGCCCGCACACGGGTTTTGGTTTTCTGCCATTCCGCGCCGCCCAGCCGGTGCAACCTGACCTTGACCTCATCCTTGGTGCCAATGTATTTGGATACCAGATCCATCTGCGTCACCGGCACATACAGGGTATCGCCCTTGTCGTATTGCAGCTTGATATAATCCTTGACCACGCCCTGTACCGTAAGCTGGTGAATGCCCTGGTACAGACCGATACCATGGGCGGCATGGACAATATAATCGCCCACATGCAGTTCGGACAGGCTGTGGATTTCCGCGCCCTTCTGGCGTTTCCCGGCGCGCACCTTGCGGCGTTTGCCCGCAATGCGGCCGTGGGTAATCACGGCAAAGCCCGCCTCCGGGAACTCGGCCCCGGCGGACAGGCCGCCGGATGTAACCAACACCCGATTTTTAGGCAGCTCCTCCGGCGATGGGGCGTATAAGGCGGGAATGCCCCGCCGGGTAAGATCCTCCGCCAATGTTTCAGCGGCTTTCTCCTCCGCCCCTGCCAGAACCAGGCAACCCAGCCCCCGCTTAAGCGTATCGTCGAGATCATCCGCCAACAGATCCAGATTACCCGACCAGACCGGGAGCTGACGCGCCGTGACGTTATATAATGCTTTCAGCGGGATATCCCCGCCCGAGCGGGCGAACGTATCCAGCAGTACGGCGCCGCCGCCCTGCATCGCCTGCAAAAGCCCGGTTTCGTCCAGCATATACTCGGAAAGGCCACGGCAGAGCTGTCCTTGCTCCAGCAGGGTGCGGATATCCTCCTGAAGCTGCCAATTCGCGGTACGCGCCCGCTCCCGCGCTTTCGTCCATTCGGAGACAAACAGCAGCGCTCCCCGGGCGTAATCGAACAGGGAGGCCGGCGTTTCATAAATCAAAGGGATATATTTATCGAGCGACGCGGGCATGCTCCCTCCCCGCAGACGGTCGACGTCCTGCATCAGTGTTTCCCGTGAAGCGGCGGCGGTCTTGCCTTTGAGCGAATGGGCCAGCTCCTCAATGCGGTTCATAAGCGTCCCCGCGTCGTCGTACATGATCTCAGCGGCTGGTGAAATCGCCACCGCTTTCAGCGGCTCGGTCCGCCGCTGGCTGATTAGATCAAAATACGACAGTGTATCCACCGCGTCGCCCCACAGCTCCAGCCGCACCGGCGCCGGATGATCCGCGGAATACATATCGATGATGCCACCCCGAACCGCATACTGGCCGGGACCTTCGATCTGCTCACAGCGTTCGTAGCCGGCGGCCGCCAACGCGGCGGGCAGGTCCGGCACAGGCAGAGGCTGCCCCTCGGTGATGGTGAGCGTGCGGGACAACAGCACCGCCGGCGGCAAGGTGAACTGGATGGCGGCGTCCACGCCGGCCACGACGCAATCGTACCGGCCGGCCGCCATCTGCGCCAGCACGCCCAGCCGTATCTGTTCATACTCACGGGAGGCGGATTCCACCCGCTGGAGCGATAAATCACGCGACGGCAGGAACAGCGGCGAGCGTCCCAGCGCGGTAAGATCCTCGCAGATGCGGCTGGCTTCGGCCTCGTCGGGCACGACGACAACCGCCTTGCGTCCGGTTGCGGCACACAGAGCGTGAATCATCAGCACTTTATGGATATGCCCCAGACCGGTCATACAGGCCGGGAGGCGGCCCGCCTCGATATCGCCCAGCAGCGCGGCGTATTCCGGCATTTTCTTCAGGCTGCGTTCAAATATACCCATGATACCCCTCTAACGTGAAAATTGATTCATGGCCTGTTCCGTTTCCCCCTGCACGATCAGGCAGGCGGCGTCGGCAGCCCGGCGGGCGGCGTCAACCATCAACGGCTGTTCCTCTTTGGCGAATTTGGACAGCACCCATGCCGCCAAATCGTAATCGGGATGCGGCTTTTCACCCACGCCCAGCTTGACACGGGGAAACTGGTCGCTCCCTGTCAGGGTAATGATGCTGCGCATCCCCTTTTGCCCGCCGTCGCTCCCCTTGCGGCGAATGCGGATGGTGCCTACCGGCAGGGAGATGTCGTCCATCATAACCAGTACCTGTTGAGGGGACAGCTTGTAGAACTGCATCGCTTCCCGCACCGCTTCGCCGCTGTTGTTCATAAAGGTCTGCGGCATCATCAGCAGCACCCGCTTGTCCCCGATCACCGCGTCTCCGCAATAGGATTTAAATTTAATGCGGCGCACGTCCGCGTCCAGCTTCTCAGCCAGCGCCTCCAGCGCGATAAACCCCGCGTTATGGCGGGTCGCCTCATACTGCTTGCCGGGATTGCCCAAGCCGGCCACAATAAAGTCCACCGGACCGGCTTCCGTTTTCTTTTTCCAGAACATCCGTGTTCTCTCCCCCTAGGAGCGAACAAAGTCCGCCCCGCAACGTTCAAAAAGGACGGACACCCTCGCCCGTCCTTTTATGTATTCTCTTTATTATCAGACAAACATGATGGAAACCGGCTTATCCTCATAAATACGCTCGATTGCCTCGGAAAATACCGGCGCGACATCCAGCGTTACAAATTTGTCCAGCCGTTTTTCCGGCGACAGCACAACCGTGTCCAGCAGTACCACCCGCTCGATGACGCTGTCCCGGATACGATCGACCGCCGGGCCGGACAGCACGCCGTGGGTCGCGGCGGCAATAACGCTTTTGGCGCCGCCTTTTTCCACCAGAGCGGCGGCGGCGTTGCACAGGGTACCGGCGGTATCGATCATATCATCCACCAAAATGACCTTTTTATCCCGCACATCGCCGATAATATTCATAACCTCGCAGACATTGGCGCGCTGGCGGCGTTTATCCACAATGGCGATCGATAAATCCAGACGAGTGGCAAAATTGCGCGCCCGCGTTACCGAGCCAAGATCGGGCGACACCACCACATATTCGTCTTTTTTGCCGCCCACCAGCTCGCGGAAATAATTGGCGAGAATCGGCGCGCCCAGCAGGTGATCCACCGGGATATTGAAAAAGCCCTGAATCTGGGGGGCGTGCAGGTCCATGGTCAGCACCCTGTCGGCTCCAGCCGCGGTAATCAGATCCGCCACCAGCTTGGCTGAAATCGGGTCGCGCGCTTTGGCCTTGCGGTCCTGCCGCGCATAGCCCATATAAGGAATCACAGCGGTAATCCGCGCCGCCGACGCCCGTTTGAAGGCGTCGATCATAATCAGCAATTCCATCAGGTTATCGTTGACCGGCGCGCAGGTAGACTGCACCACAAACACATCGGAGCCGCGCACCGATTCATTGATGGACACCGAAATTTCCCCGTCGCTGAACGTCTTGACCTCCGACTTTCCCACGGGCACCCCCAGCGCCTCGGCGATTTTGCCGGCCAGCGCCGGATTGGAATTGGCCGAAAAGATCTTGATATCCTTACCGTGAAAATTCATATTATGTTCTCGCCTTTCCCCATTCAAGTTATATGCAAAGCCGCGTATCATCTTTATTATGACAAAAAAGGACGGACATTTCAAGGGGTTTCCCTTAATAAAACAAACAGACTATGCGATAATTTTCAAATGAAGTCTGTGCAAAGGGCCAATTTCCAGATTTTTTCTGAAAAAGCATGGAAAAAAAGGAAAGGCTTTGTTATAATACGTAATATAGTTGCGCGGGGTCTATAGATTCTGCGCGACGGGTACTGTCTTGCTTTTCAGACCAGACAAAAAAATTACAGGAGGTCACCAGACATGAGTCACAAGTATGTCTACCTGTTCTCTGAGGGCGACGAGTCCATGAGAGAACTGCTTGGCGGTAAAGGCGCCAACCTGGCCCAGATGGTCAAGTTGGGAATGCCCGTGCCCCAGGGTTTCACCATTTCCACCGAGGCCTGCACCCGTTATTATGATGACGGCCGCAAAATCGCCCCCGAAATCGAGGCTGAGATTTACGAATACCTCGACAAAGTGGAAACGCTGAACGATAAAAAATTCGGCGATCCCCAGAAACCGCTGCTGGTTTCGGTGCGTTCGGGCGCCCGCGCGTCCATGCCCGGCATGATGGACACCATCCTCAATCTGGGACTGAACGACGACGTTGTCGCCGGTATGATCGCCGGAAATCCCGATCCCAAATTCGAGCGGTTCGTCTATGACTCCTATCGTCGTTTTATCCAGATGTTCTCGGACGTTGTCATGGAGATCTCCAAAAAGAAATTTGAAGTCATCATTGACGAAGTGAAAGAGAAAAAAGGCGTTAAGAACGATATCGAACTCGACGCCGCCGACATGAAAGAGCTGGTTTCGCTTTTCAAAGCCTATTATAAAGAGCAGAAGGGCGAAGACTTCCCGACCGATCCCAAGGTGCAGATGATGGAAGCCGTCAAAGCGGTTTTCCGTTCGTGGGACAACCCCCGCGCCAACGTCTATCGCCGCATGAACGACATCCCCTACAGCTGGGGCACGGCGGTTAACGTGCAGCCCATGGTGTTTGGTAACCTGAATGAAAATTCCGGCACCGGTGTTGCCTTTACCCGCGATCCCGCCACCGGCGAAAAAGCGCTGTTCGGTGAGTACCTGATCAACGCCCAGGGCGAGGACGTCGTGGCCGGCGTGCGTACCCCCAGCAAGATTTCCAAGCTGCAGGAGGATATGCCGGAGGTTTACGACCAGTTCGTAAAGATTGCCAACAACCTCGAAAATCACTACAAAGACATGCAGGATATGGAGTTCACCATTGAAAACGGCAAGCTCTACATGCTGCAGACCCGCAACGGCAAACGTACCGCCGCCGCCGCGCTGAAAATCGCTGTGGACCTGGTGGACGAGGGCATGATCACCGAAGAAGAGGCCGTGCTGCGCGTGGACCCGAAACAGCTCGACGCCCTGCTGCATCCGCAGTTTGACGCGAAAGCCATCAAGGCGGCCAGCCCCATCGGTTCCGGCCTGGCGGCGTCTCCCGGTGCGGCCTGCGGCCGTGTGGTGTTCACCGCGGACGACGCCAAAGAATGGGCGGCCAAGGGTGAAAAAGTGGTGCTGGTACGTCTGGAAACCTCTCCGGAAGACATCGAAGGTATGGCCGCTTCCCAGGGTATCCTGACGGTGCGCGGCGGCATGACCTCCCACGCGGCGGTTGTGGCGCGCGGCATGGGTACCTGCTGCGTTTCCGGCTGCGGCGAGATTATCATGCACGAAGAAGACAAATATTTTGAACTGGCCGGCAAAAAGGTCAGCGAAGGGGATTACATCTCCATCGACGGTTCTACCGGTAAGATCTATGGCGAGGCTATCCCGACCGTGGCCGCCAGCATTTCCGGTGATTTCGACCGTTTCATGACATGGGCGGACGAGCGCCGCACCCTGAAGGTGCGCACCAATGCCGACACCCCGAAGGATGCCGCGCAGGCGGTAAAATTCGGCGCGGAAGGCATCGGCCTGTGCCGTACCGAGCACATGTTCTTTGAAGGCGACCGTATTAAAGCAATCCGTGAGATGATCGTTTCCAAGACGGTGGAAGGCCGCAAAGCTGCTCTGGCCAAAATTCTGCCCTATCAGCAGGGGGACTTTGAGGCCATGTACCGCGTGCTGGAAGGCCGCCCGATGACCGTCCGTTTCCTCGATCCCCCCC
>URYP01000060.1 GCA_900552115.1 uncultured Oscillospiraceae bacterium
AAATGGGCATTCATTTTATAACGCTGCTGCGGAAAAATTATCGTTTTGGGCGCATGTGATGTCGTCGAACCAGACTATATGAAATCACATGAAACGCGAAAGGAACGATACGTATGGCAGAGAAAACCTATAAATTTGAAACACTGCAGCTTCACGTGGGGCAGGAGGCCCCCGATCCCGCCACCGGCGCACGGGCCGTGCCGATTTATGCGACGACATCGTTTGTGTTTGAGGACGCGGCACAGGCGGCCGGCCGCTTTGCACTGGCGGAAGAGGGCAATGTGTATACCCGGATGATGAATCCCACCAACGACGTACTGGAAAAGCGGATTGCGGCCTTGGAGGGCGGCGCGGCGGCGTTGGCGACCGCCTCTGGGTCGGCGGCCATCGCTTACGCGATTCAGAATATTGCTGTAGCGGGAGACCATATTGTTTCGTCCCGTTCGGTTTACGGGGGTACCTATAATCTGTTTGCCAATACCCTGCGGGACAGCGGAATTGAAACCACGTTTGTGGACGGGGCCGATCCGGATAATTTTGCCCGTGCCTATCGGCCGAACACCCGGGCTTTTTATCTGGAATCGTTTGGCAACCCAGGCTGCGATATCCTTGATCTCGAAGCGATTGCGGCCATTGCCCATCGTTTAGGAATACCGGTCATCGTCGATAATACCTTTGCCACGCCATTCCTGTTCCGCCCGCTTGAACATGGGGCGGATATTGTGGTGCATTCGGCCACCAAATTCATTGGCGGGCATGGCACCGCGATGGGCGGATTGATTGTGGATGGCGGCCGATTCGACTGGGCGCAGAACGATAAATTCCCTGGCCTGTCGCGGCCGAATCCATCGTATCATGGCATCACGTTTACCGAGGCGTGCGGACGTCTGGCCTATATTTTAAAGGCCCGTACCACGCTGCTGCGGGATACCGGGGCCTGTCTGTCGCCATTTAATGCGTTCCTGCTGCTGCAGGGCTTGGAAACCCTGTCCCTGCGGGTGGAACGCCATGTGGAAAACGCGCTCAAGGTGGTGGAGTTCCTGAAAGATCATCCCCAGGTGGAGCGGGTGCGGCATCCCTCGCTTTCCGGCGGGCGGGAGGGCGAACTTTATCGCCGCTACTATCCCCGCGGCGGCGGATCGATCTTTGCTGTGGAAATTAAAGGCAGCGAAGAGGACGCGCGGAAATTCACCGAGTCGCTAAGTTTGTTTTCCTTACTGGCCAATGTGGCCGATGTGAAATCACTGGTGATCCACCCGGCGTCAACCACCCATTCCCAGCTTAGCGGGGAGGAATTGGCGGCCGCCGGCATTACCCCCACGACGGTGCGCCTATCCGTGGGAACTGAGCATATCGACGATATCCTGGACGACCTGGGGCAGGGCTTCCGGGCCATACAACACGAGAAGGAGAGATAGCGCATGCCGCGTATAGTGACATCAGTAGACCAGCTGATCGGGCACACCCCCCTGCTGGAACTGACAAAACTGGAAAAGGACCTTGGTCTGGAAGCGACCCTGCTGGCCAAGCTGGAATATTTTAATCCCGCCGGTTCCGTCAAGGACAGGATCGCCAAAGCAATGATCGACGCCGCGGAGGCTTCCGGCAAGCTGCGTCCCGGATCGGTAATCATCGAGCCGACATCGGGCAACACCGGGATAGGCTTGGCGGCGATCGGTGCGGCGCGGGGCTACCGGGTGATCATTGTCATGCCGGAAACCATGTCGATGGAGCGCCGGCTGCTGATGAAAGCCTACGGAGCGGAGCTGGTACTGTCCGACGGCTCCAAGGGTATGAAGGGCGCTATCGCGGAGGCGGAACGTCTGGCGGCGGACATTCCCGGCGCCTTTATTCCCGAACAGTTTGAGAATGCGGCTAATCCCTCCGTGCACCGCGCCACGACCGGGCCGGAAATTTGGGAAGATACCGATGGAAAAGTGGATATTTTCGTCGCGGGGATCGGTACGGGCGGTACCATCAGCGGCGTAGGGGAGTTTCTCAAATCGAAAAATCCGGATGTCCGTATCGTAGCGGTAGAACCCGCGGAGTCCGCTGTTTTATCTACCGGAAAGGCCGGCCCGCATAAAATCCAGGGCATCGGCGCGGGATTTGTGCCCAGGACTTTGAACACGGGGATATACGATGACATTATCACCGTATCCGGTGACGATGCGTTTGCCACCGGACGGTTGGTCGCCCGGACGGCTGGCGTACTGGTGGGGATTTCTTCCGGCGCCGCCGTATGGGCGGCGATTCAGCTGGCCAAACACCCTGAGAACAAAGGCAAAACCATTGTGGCGCTGCTGCCGGATACCGGGGAACGGTATTTGTCCACGCCGCTGTTTGCCGAGTAATACCGTATAAAATAAAAGCCGCAGGACCCATTTACAGGTCCTGCGGCTTTTATTTATATGCGGCCTGGCCGACCGTTTTACATGATGCGGATACGGGAGTTGGTTCAATAACGATCTTTTTCGGCCAAAAACCAAGAGTCAAAGTAATCGTTGGACCATGTTGTACCATCCATAAAGGTGGCGCTAATAACACAAGCCTTAATGCGTGTGGCCCGGTCCGGTATATCCCAGTAAGAATTTTCCCCATTGCTTTGGCCAGCTAAAACATTGGCGGAAAGCGAATTGCCCCGCATCAAGTTTCCCTCACCCTGGAACGAGTATTCCACATCCACCGGATATCCGTTATCATCGAATAGAAGCATGCCCACTTTATAATCTTTTACAACTTTGTTGGTCTTGTTTTTAACAATGACCTCTCCCCGTCTAAGGATAATACTATATCCCACGTCATAGGCACGACAAGATGTGACGGTTAATTTTTGATTCTTTTTGGCATCTTCCAACCGCTTCTTTTCCGCGGCCTCGTCGGCCTTTTTCTGAAGAGACTGGTATTCTTTTCGTTTGGCGGCTAAATCTGGATCTTTCGGAAGCATTATAAGGGCTTCGTTCAGCGACTCTATAGCCTCCTCGTATTTTTTGGCGTCCGCCAGCTTTTTCGCGTTGGCCAGCATTTCTTTTTTATAAAACGGCATTAGGCTCTCAATCTTTTTCTGCGCTTCATCATAATGGCCGTCCGCGGCAATAACCTTTTGTAATTCCTGGATTGCGTTCACATATTGTTTGTTGCTTTCATAGGACATCCCGTTTTTATAGGCGATGCGGGAACCGTAAAGGGACCGGATGCGGCCGTTAGTATCCGAAAAGTATGTAGGCAAATCCTTTACGTACTGGTAAACGTCAATTTGCTTAATGACTTCTTCATATGAGAGTTTTTCATCAATAAATTGCTGCTCCAAATTCTTAAGCCGTTCTTGAACGCTTTGCTTCAGATCCTCCATTTTATCCGCATAAGGTTCAATTTCTTTATCGTATAAAACAGCGGCGCGATCATAGTCCTTTTCTGTTAATAAGGATAAGTAATCCGATACCGGGTCCCGCGATAGAAAGAAAAACAAAGCTGCGGCCAGAGCGATAATAATAAGGAACATGCCCGTGAACACGAAAGTCAGCACTGTTTTTTTTCGGCTCTTCTTAATGGGCGGTGCGCTGCTCACTTCAGGGGACACGCCGGAATAAAACGTATCTGTCTGGGATGTAGAAGAAACAGGGGATGAAACCGACGATTCGACGGCATTTGAGCCGAGTGCCGTGCCGCAAGAAAAGCAATAACAGGATGAATTTTCGTTGCTTGTGCCGCATTTGGGACAATACATACTATCCGCCTCCTTCATGAATATTATAGCATTGAAAATGTATTTTTCAATATCCATATACATTTGCAATTCTCTATAATAACAGGAGGTGTTTCATTTTAATCCGATACTTTCGGCGGCTTCATCGTCAGGGAAATCCGCTTTTTAACGGTATCTATATCAAGCACCCACACGGTGACGATATCGCCTACCTTCAGCACCTCAGAGGGATGCCGGATATACCGGTTGGTTATTTGGGAAATATGCACCAGGCCGTCCTGGTGGACCCCTATATCGACAAAGGCTCCAAAGTCGATCACGTTACGGACCGTGCCGGTCAGCTCCATACCGGGTTTCAGTTCCTCCATGGTCATAACATCCCGGCGCAGCAGGGGCGGCGGCAGCTCATCGCGGGGATCGCGTCCCGGACGGCAGAGTTCTGACAAAATATCCCGCAAGGTTGGCTCACCGATCCCCAGTTTATCTGCCAGGACGGTCAGACCTATGCGATCAGCAGCCTGGCGCAGCCCGTCCGGAGAACGGCCGATATCGTCCAGCGTATAGCCGCAGGCATCCAACAGCTGTTTGGCGGCTGCATAGCTTTCGGGATGCACCGCTGTGTTGTCCAGTGGCTGCCGGCTTTCCGGAATCCGCAGAAACCCGGCGCATTGTTCGAAAGCCTTTGGCCCCAGCTTGGGTACCTTTTTCAGGGCGGCCCGGGTGGGAAATGCGCCGTTTTCCTCCCGGTATGCCACAATGTTTTTGGCCACGGCCGCGCTGACGCCGGCTACCCGTGCCAGCAGCGGCGCGGAGGCGGTGTTGACATCCACACCCACACCATTGACGCAGTCCTCCACCACGCCGTCCAGCGCGGCGGCCAGTTGGGCGGCCGGCATATCGTGCTGGTATTGCCCCACCCCGATTGCCTGCGGATCGATTTTCACCAGCTCCGCCAGCGGATCCTGCAGCCGCCGCGCAATGGATACCGCCGACCGCAGGGACACGTCAAAGTCTGGAAACTCCTCGGCGGCCAGTTTGGAGGCGGAATAGACCGAGGCTCCGGCCTCGCTGACGATGACGTAGCTGAGGTCGCTGCGGGAATCCCGGATCAACTCGGCGGCAAATGCCTCGGTTTCGCGGGAGGCCGTGCCGTTCCCGATGGCCATGACCGTGGCATGATAATCCGCAATCCAGCGTTTCAGGAAATCCTTGGCGGCGCCGGTTTTATTATGAGGCGGAGCAGGGTAAATGACGCCGGTATCCAGCACTTTGCCGGTTGCGTCCACCACGGCGGCTTTGCAGCCGGTGCGGTACCCTGGGTCCAGCCCGATCACCACGCGGCCTTTTACCGGCGGCTGCAGCAGCAGGTGCCTCAGGTTATCGGCAAACACGCGGATAGCGGCATCACAGGCTTTATCCGTCAGTTCCCTGCGCAATTCCCGCTCTATAGAAGGGAAAATCAGGCGGTTATAAGCGTCGTCGGCCGCCTGCCGCACGATTTCCGTACTGGGAGATCCCTCCCGGACATGCCCCGCGTATACGATACGTTGGGCCAGGGAGCGGTCCAACTCCATGGATGCCTTTAAAAAGTCCTCCCGTTCGCCCCGGTTGACAGCCAGGATTTGGTGGCCTTGCAGGCGGCGCAGGGGAGAGGTGAAGTCATAATACAGTGCGTAGACGCTGTCCTCATCGGTCGCGGCTTTGACACGCCATGCACCATGAGCCATACCGGTATTTCGCAGCCGCTTGCGGATGCCGGCGTCGTCCGCAATCTGTTCGGCCAGGATGTCCTGCGCGCCCGAGAGCGCCTCCTCAACATGGCTTACGCCTTTGCCGGGATCGACAAAGCCCGCGGCCAATGCGGCCGGGTCCGCGCTGTTTTTTCGCTGCTCATACAGCCTGTCCGCCAGAGGCTGCAGACCCTTTTCACGGGCGACGGAGGCCCGTGTGCGGCGTTTGGGCCGGTAGGGGCGATACAGGTCGTCCAGTTCCGTCAGGGTGGCGGCCTGTTCCAGTGCCGCCGACAGGTCGGGGGTCAGGACGCCCTGTTCCTCCAATGCCGCCAGTATTTTATCCCGCTGCTCGTTTAAGCGGCGCAGGTAATCCAGCCGGTCGGCCAGTTCCCGCAGGACCTGATCGTCCAGCGCGCCGGTCATCTCTTTGCGATAGCGCGCGATAAATGGGATGGTGTTGCCGTCATCAAGCAAGGTGATCACATTTTGCACGTGGGCCGGCCGCAGATGGAATTCTCCGGCCAGCAGGGCGGCGATATCCATTAAACGCCCCTCCGCTTCAGGGCGACTTTCAGCACCGCCGCCTGGGTCTTGGCGTCTTTAATGTCGCCGTTCAGCACCATCTCGACGGCCCGGGCCAGCGGAATCCGCTCCACCTCGAGAAACTCGTCGTCATCCGGGCACATCTCCCCAAAGGACAGCCCGGTAGCCAAATACATATGAATAATTTCCCCGCAGTAGCCGGGAGAGGGATACAACTGCCCAAGGGATTCAAAATGGGCGGCTGACGCGCCGGTTTCTTCCCGCAGCTCGCGCTTTCCGGCGGGCAGCGGGTCCTCCCCGCGCTCCAGCTTGCCCGCGGGAATTTCGGGGATGACTTCCCCGTAGGGATAGCGGAACTGCCGCACAAACAGCAGCTCGTCCTGATCTGTAAGGGCCGCCACACAGACGCCGCCGGGATGCTCCACCACTTCCCGTTTGGCGATGGCCCCGCTCGGCAGCCGGGCGTCATCCACCCTCACTGTAATAATTTTTCCGCTGTAAATTTCGGTCTGTTTGAGCGGAGTTTCGGTAAAATTCATAAAGAACACGTCCTTTCGATACACATGATACCAGAGAGAAGGGGGCGTTTCGATGATAGTCAAGCCGCAGAGGGCCGATGTGGGAACCGTAAGGGAAATGACGCGGGAGCTGCACAAAAAATATCCAATGTTAAAAGTGGTCCCGATTGGGGGGAGCGTGCTGGGACGGGAGATCCCGGCCATCATCCTGGATAAGGGGGAGGAAACCGTCCTGATGGCCGCCGCCTTCCATGGTCAGGAATGGATGACATCGCTCGTACTGCTGCGCCTGTGCGAAGATATATGTGCGGCCCTGACCGGGGATAAGCCGCTGGATGAGCTGAATGTCCGCCGGGCAACCGGAGGAAGACGGCTGGTGCTGGTGCCCCAGGTCAACCCGGATGGTGTGGATATCGCCATCCACGGCGCGGTCAGCGCCGGTCGTCTGGCTCCCGCCGTGAAATGCCTGGGGGGCGACGAACCGGGACGCTGGCAGGCCAACGCCCGGGGCGTGGATATCAACCATAATTTTCCGGCCGGATGGGAAACCCTGCATAAAATGGAGAAGTCCCAGGGGATAACCGGACCGTCGCCCCGGCAATGGGGCGGGCCGTACCCCTCCAGCGAACCGGAAACGGCAGCTATGATACGGCTCTGCCGGCGCCTCTGTCCGCGCCATGTCACCGCGCTCCACACGCAGGGGGAGGAAATTTACTGGAAATACGGGCCTTGCACGCCGGCTCAAGCGCATTTGATGGCCCAGGTGATGGCCGACGCGTCCGGATACCGGGTAGCCTCTCCCGCCGGCCTGGCCTCCCACGGCGGTTTCAAGGACTGGTTTATTGAAGAAACCGGCCGGCCCGGCTTTACGCTGGAGATGGGCAAGGGAGAGAATCCCCTGCCGTTGTCCGATTTTGAGCCGATGTATGAAAAGGCGCGGGAAATGCTGTTGCTGGCCGCGTTTATGTAAACAGCCGGGTAAACAGCGCGACGCCGTCCTGCGGGGTGAAACCGCCGGGGGTGCGAGGCAGGTTTTTCAGTCCCGGCCAGCGGGTGGCGTAGCCCGCAATCTGATCCGGCGTCATGCGTACATCGGCTTTAACCAGCAGATCCAGCAGGCGGTAATAGGCGTCCCGGCCACCGCACAGGGAAAACAACCGCGCGGCCCGCTCAGGCGCGTATTCCTCCGCCCGCCGGGTGAAGGCGGGCAGGAATACCGCGCATGCCAACCCGTGGGCAATGCCATAGTCTTCGGTCAGAATATAACTGAAAGGATGGGGGAACGCCGTCCCCGCCGCGCCGAGCACTAGCCCGGCCCACAGGGAGCCGTAGAGCAGTTCCTCCCGCATAGCTGGGTCCGGCGTCCCGCCCTCCGCCAGCCGGGACAGATTCCGGGCGATCAGGGGCAGGGCCTTTTCTCCACAGGCGGTGGCGTAGTCCCCGCAGGCCGGTCCAAACCAACCCTCTACCGTGTGGGAGAGGGCATCCAGCGCCGTGGAGATCGTTACCGCGCGGGGCATGGTCGCCGTATACCGCGGGTCGGCGAAAGCCACCCGCGCGTAGCAGTGGGGATGTACAATACTGCGTTTGCGGTGGTCGGCGTCCACCGTGATAACGGCGGTGGGGGTAACCTCGCTGCCGGTGCCGGCGGTAGTGCCGACCAGAGCCAGGGGAAGAGGCGGATGGGGCAGCGTCAGCGCATACAGGGAGGCCGTGTTCTCCGGGTCATTGGCCGCCAGCCAGGCGGCTGCTTTGGCCGCGTCCATCACCGAGCCTCCGCCTATGCCGATGATCGCGTCCGCGCGGAAAGCTCTCGCCGCCCTTGCCGCCGCCTGGCACTGGGACAGCAGGGGGTTGGCGGATACGCCGTCAAACACGGTCATTTCCGCCGCACCGGCTTCCAAAACCTGTGCGACATCGTCCATAGCGCCGCTGAGCCGGGCGGAGCGACCGCCGGTCATAATTAGGAACCGTTTGCCCAAATGCAGCAGATAATCCGCGTTTTGAGCAACACAGTCGCAGCCGCTGACGACCCGAACCGGCATGTATACCGTAAAATCCATAAAATAGCCTCTTTTCTGTTGTAAAATACGGCGTTTTTCCTCGGATTTCGTCCGGGGAGCCTTGCGAAAAGCGGGAAAATAGTTTATCATAGGGACGATACGCCTGTGGAGCCGGACACATCCAGATTTAAACATAATAGGACCCGAAAGCAGCAGAAACCGCTTCATATCTCCGGCTATTGAACGGAAACTATTATAGCACATTCCATAGGGGGACGCCATGTCTTTTTCGGTACCGGGACGAATACGGAGAAGCCGTATTGACAGCGTATAAGGCGTGAACCTGGTAACGGAGGTGGCGGCATATGGATCATACCGGTCGTAAGCCCCGGCGGATAGGCAGGGCCGACGTTGTGATTGTGGCCGGGGTGTTGGCCCTGGCTTCCCTGCTTTGGATCCTCTCCCGGATGGGGACGGCCACCGGGACTTCCGCCATAGTCACCACGCCGGAGAAACAGGAAACGGTGGCGCTGTCCCGCAATACCCGCTGGTCGGTCGGAGGGAAGGACGGCATAGTGGTGACATTGGAAGTAAACGACGGCCGCATCCGCTTTGTACAGAGCGGATGTCCCGACCAGATTTGTGTGCAAAGCGGATGGCTGTCGCAGGCAGGACAGACCGCGGCCTGCCTGCCCGCCGGGGTGGCGGTCCGGGTAGCCGGGGATTCACCGGTGGACATGATAGCGGGGTAATCGAAATGGAAAGAAAGAGGGGGGCGGACAAGCCGGCGGCACGTATCGCCCTGCTGGGGATACTGGCGGCGCTGGCTATCGCGCTTTCCGCGCTGGAGGGGCTGTTGCCCGTCATCCCGGTTCCGGGGGCGAAATGGGGCCTGTCCAATTTAGCCACTATGACGGCCCTGTCCCTGCTGGGGTGGCCGGCCGCGCTGGGCGTGACGCTGGCCAAAGCCGGTTTCGCCCTGCTGCGGGGAGGCACCGCATGCCTGATGAGCCTGTCCGGGGGACTGTTCAGTTTACTCGTAATGACGGCGCTGTTTGGCTTTATGCGGGGCCGCGTCGGTTATCTGGGCGTCGGGGTAGCGGGCGCGGCGGCACATAACGCCGGCCAGCTGCTTTGTGCCATGGCGCTGGTCGATGGGTCGCTCTGGCGGCTGGCGCCGTTTTTACTGCTGGCGGCGCTGGCAACCGGTTGCGCTACCGGTCTGATCATGCAGGCCGTCTGGCCGGCGCTGAAACGCTTGTACAAAACAGGGGAGGTTTGACCGAAGTGACCATAACGGAGTGGTGGAAATCCCACACACACGGCGGGGCCCATGTGCCCCATTATAAAAACACGGCGGACAGCGAAACGGTGGTGATGCCGCCGCCGGAAAAGATTCTGCTGCCCATGTCCCAGCATATTGGCGCGCCCTGTATGCCCACTGTTAAAGTGGGGGATACCGTTGCGGTTGGGCAGGTGGTGGGGGATAGTGAGCAGAAGGTGTCCGCCCCTATCCACAGCGGCATTTCCGGTAAGGTGACCGCCATGCCTTCGCTGATGCTGCCGGGAGGACGCACCACCCAGGCCATTGAGATTACCTCCGACGGGGAACAACGGACAGCGGAGAGCGTGACGCCGCCCACGGTGGAAAACCGGGACGATTTCCTGAAAGCGGTGCGGGCCAGTGGTCTGGTGGGACTCGGCGGGGCCGGGGTCCCGGCGCATATCAAGCTGAATCCGCCGGATGTGGATGCGATTGATACGTTGATTATCAACGCCGCCGAGTGCGAGCCGTTCATCACGGCGGATTACCGGGAGTGTATGGAAAATTCCTGGGATATTGTATCCGGTGTGCAAACGGTTATGGAGTTTCTGGCGGTGCGGCAGGTCATCATCGCTATTGAACGGAACAAGCCCGCAGCTATACGCGAATTGTCCCAAATCGCGGCGTCCGTATCCACCCCTCATCGCTGGGTGAAGGTGAAAGGGCTGCCTGCCCGGTATCCGCAGGGGGCGGAAAAGGTGCTGATTGCCGCCTGCACCGGCCGCCGCGTACCGCCGGGCGGATTGCCTTCCGACGTGGGCTGTGTGGTCATGAACGTCACCTCTGTGGCGGTTTTGTCCCGTTATCTGAAAACCGGTATGCCGCTGATCCAGAAGCGGCTGACGGTGGACGGATCGGCGGTCACGCAGCCGCAGAATGTGTTGGTAACCATCGGCACGCCGATTAAAGACGTCATCGCCTTCTGCGGCGGCTACCAGGGGACCCCCGGCAAGCTGCTGATGGGCGGCCCCATGATGGGCCTGGCCCTGATGGACGACGAGCTGCCGGTGCTTAAGCAGAACAACGCCATCCTGGCCTTTAATGAAGAGGACGCGCAGCCCGACCCCATCACGCCCTGTATCCGCTGCGGCCGGTGTGTGGAAGCCTGTCCCATGCAGCTCATGCCGACCGCCATCGCCCGTGCGTACAGCGCGCAGGATACGGAGGCCATGGAGCGGTTGAGCGTAGCCACCTGCATGGAGTGCGGCTGCTGTTCCTATTCCTGCCCGGCCCACCGCCCGATTGTCCAGACCATGCGTATGGCCAAGGAAGCGGTGCGCCGCGCGTCGATTAAGTAAAAGGAGGCTGTGACTATATGGAGCAACCGTTGATGATTACCTCCTCGCCCCATCTCCACAGCGGAGATACCACCCGCACCATCATGCTGGATGTGCTGATTGCCCTGATTCCGGCAGCGGTGATGTCGGTGTGGCTGTTCGGCTGGCGGGCCGCCGTGGTGGAGGTGGTCTGCATCGCCTCCTGTGTGGCGGCGGAATATCTGAGCGGTCTTGTACTGAAACGCCCATCCTCTGTAGGGGATTTGTCCTGCCTGGTGACGGGACTGCTGCTGGCGTTCAACCTGCCCTCCACTATTCCGCTGTGGCAGGCCGCGCTGGGCAGCGTGGTGGCGATTGTCGTGGCCAAGCAGATGTTCGGCGGTCTTGGCCAGAATTTCGTCAATCCGGCCCTTCTGGGACGAATCGTACTGATGAGCAGCTTTGCCCAGTCGATGAATACGTGGGTGGAGCCGCTGGCCACCGATACCGTTTCCTCCGCCACTCCGCTGGCCTTGTTGGCCGAGGGCGATACCGCGGCTTATTCCATCCGTGAGCTGTTGTTCGGCCTGCGGCCAGGCTGCCTCGGGGAAACCTGCGTGCTGGCCCTGCTGATGGGCGGGGTTTACCTGGTGATTCGCCGGGTCATTTCGCCGGTGGTGCCGCTCACCTATATCGGCACCGTGTTTGTGCTCACTTGGGTGCTGGGGGAAAATCCGGTTTATCAGATTTTGTCCGGCGGGCTGATGCTGGGCGCTATTTTCATGGCGACCGATTACGTGACCTCACCGGTCTGCAAAGCCGGCAAGGTCGTCTTCGCTATTGGCTGCGGCCTGCTGACCGTGCTCATCCGGCTGTATGGTTCCCTGCCGGAGGGTGTGTCCTTCGCCATTGTCATCATGAATATCCTGACCCCGCTCATCGAGCGGGTGGTACGGCCCATTCCCTTTGGAAAGAAATGGAGGCGGCAGCATGAAGCGTAACATCGGTGCTATTGCGCTGGCCTCTGTGATTCTGATGGTGATTGCCGGCGTGACGACGGCGTTGCTGGCCGGCACCAATGCGCTGACAAAGGATACCATTGCGCAGCGCAGCGAGCAGGCCGAAAACGAAGCCCGCCTTCAGGTGCTGGCGGCGGATAGCTTTGAAAAAGCGTCCGTCACCGTGGACGGAGAATCTATTACTTATTATAAAGGCGTCAAAGGCGGAAAAACGGCGGGATATGTCTTCACGGTCACCAGCAGCGGCAAAAGCGCCGGCCTGGTTGTTATGACGGGTGTGGATACCGCCGGGGCGGTCACCGGCGTGGCCGTGACGGACAACAACGAAACCGCCGGGTATGTGGAAAAAGTAGAAAAAGGCGGCTTGCTGGCGGCCTTGGATGGAAAAACGGCGGTGGATGGGGTGGACACCATTTCCCAGGCCACCAAGACCTCCAAGGGTATTCTCCATGGAGTGGAGCAGGCGCTGGCCGTTTATCAGGCCATTGTGGGAGGGAACAGCCATGAGTAAATATGGAAAAGAGTTTACCAAGGGGCTGGTCAAAGAGAATCCCACCCTGCGGCTGGTGCTGGGCACCTGTCCGACACTGGCGGTCACCACCGCGGCCATGAATGGCCTCGGCATGGGTCTGGCGGCAGCCTTTGTGCTGGTTTGCTCCAATATTGTGATTTCTCTGCTGCGTAAAGTGATACCCGACAAAGTACGGCTTCCCGCTTTTATTGTGGTGATTGCGGGCTTTACCACCATTGTGCAGATGCTGGTAAAAGCGTATCTGCCCGCTATCGATAAGGCGTTGGGCATTTATCTGCCCCTTATCGTCGTGAACTGCATCATTCTGGGCCGCGCGGAGGCGTTTGCCAGCAAAAACAGCGTGGGGTTGTCGGCGCTCGACGGCCTTGGCATGGGGGCCGGTTTTACCGCGGCGCTGGTAGCTATGGGCGGTATCCGTGAATTTTTTGGAAACGGTACCCTGTTCGGCTGGCCGGATGGCGGCCTGATCCCGCCCATCACCATCTGGCTGATGCTGGTACTCATGATCATCGGCCTCTTCTTCGGCCTGCGCTACTCGCTGCGCGGCGACCATCCCACCAATGAGAAGGTCAACGAGTAC
>URYP01000061.1 GCA_900552115.1 uncultured Oscillospiraceae bacterium
CGGGCATCACCCGCTTCCGGCACCGCAAAGAAGAGGCCCAGCGCCGGCTGGCGGGGACGGAAGAGAATTTGGTGCGCATCCGGGATATCATCACCGAGCTGTCAAAATTCAGCGTACCGTTTTCACGGCACACGCCCTGATAGGCGCTGGCCGAAAAATACTGGGAGAAGGCGACCGTTCCCCCTTCTACCAAAGCTATTTTGGAATTGCCCCCCCAGGCGTCAGCATTGAATAGGGATACCTTGCCGGTAAATCCGGGCTTTGTCACCACGTTATAGCCGCCGCCCTGCTGGTTAAACACCCCCATGGAGGCGATCATGGTCAGATCGGCGCCGATGCCTCCCTCGCACACGATACCATCGTGCGAGGCGTCAAACGCCACCCCCCAAGTGGCCCCCTTAAACGATCCGCCGGTGTACGGATCCTTGACCAAGTGCATCTGGGTGCGGATAACGATGTCAAAGCAGGAAAAAATCTGTACATCCCGGCAGTCGCCCAAAGTCATAAAATCGGCGTTCCGCGTGGCATAGTCCTCAAATAGTTTGGAGCGGCTGGTCTCCCCATCCGCCGACATCGCGCCGGTCGGGCCACCCGGGTATTGCCCCTGCTGGCCCCATCCCGATGGATTCAGGTGGAAATTGTGGATATAGCCGCCTACGATGCCGTGACCGATCCGCAGGGCTTCACGCATGGCAAATCCGGTCACATCCCGGATCACCAGCCCGTCGCAGCGATTTGTCATGGCGTCTATGCCGTCGTAGGCATTTACCATGGCGACGTTTTCAATCCAGCAGCCTTTGTCGGCCTGGAAAACCGCCGGATAGGCATGCACCCGTTCCTCCTCGGTAAGCCCTTTGTCGCTCAGTCCCTGCTCCGGATAGTAGACGGTAAAGCCTTTTGCTCCGGCCCCCTCCCCCATTGTCAGCAAGGGAGGCGCCTTTTCATCGTCTTTTCCGCCGTAGACATAGAGCTGTGTGCCATTAAAAGTGCTGTTGCCGTAATGGGCGCCGTCAAAGCTGCCCCGCAGCTCCACGCCTGACGGAACGGTCAGTCCGCCGTCCAGCCGGTAAAACCCGCCCGGGATATACACCGTGCCGCCTCCCGCTTTTTCGGCGGCGTCGAGCGCATCCTGAATGGCGGCGGTGCAGTCCTGCGTACCGCCTTCGCGGGCGCCGTAATCGGTTACAAGGAAAATGTGGCCGCTCGCCGGACGGTAATATGGTTCTTCCTTGAAGGCGTAATCCGGAACCGGAGGTATCGACGTATCGGTGTCGTCACGGCGCAAAAGCGTTCTTTCGGTGCAACTCACCGCCTGATCCGCCGCGGCAAATGCATTGCCTGTCAGCAGAGCCTGCGGCACGCCCTTCTCCAGCTTTATCGCCGGCTTTTGATCCTCAAAACGGTTATTGGCCGCCGTAAGATGCCCGCCTTCGAGCCAGAGCGCCTGTCCATCCCAGTTCCGGAACGTACAGTCATTCAGGCTGACGCCATATGCGGTCTTGCTGACCGTATGGATGCCGGTGGGCGCGTCCCGAAAAATGGTGGACGAGGCGACCAGTGTCTGCCCTGAGTCAACTTCGTAATGGACGCCTTCCACGCTGGCCGAAATATCGGAATGGGTAATTTGCAGTCCAGGGGCATTGACGTTGGTGGTATAAATGCCGTACTGCACCTTTTCGGTGCGCAGGTTACCTACCGCGTCATTGCCGGCGAACAGGAAAATTCCGATTTTAGCGTTGCGAATTTCAAGGTCGTACCAATAGCCCCAGTCCTGCCGCCCGCCGGTCAGGCCCACAGTATGCTGTCGCGTAAAGCTATTAAGCTGGTCAGCGGCCAGGCCGGAAGGCGCTCCCGGCAGGCCGGATTCTATCCAGTACCGGGTGTCGATCTTCACCTGCTCTATCCGGGGAATATCATAGGCATTGGCGCCGTAAATCCCCTGTTTGAGAGCTGTGGCATAGAAACCGCGGATTAGCATGGAGGAGCAACTGCCGTTGTAAAAACCGGTATAGGCATTATATAAGGTTACATTGGACACCACCGTGTGCCCCTGGCCCTCAATGGTGGTGGAATACGGGATCGGGTCGGCCGGATTCTGCTCCGGGTACCAGACGCTGATATCCCGCAGGCAGGAAGCTCCTCTCATGCGGATGAACGCCGTTCCCTGCTCGTCATCGGCCCCGTAATACGCCATTAAAATGGTTCCCTTGCCGGCTCCCCCTTCATCGGGGTTCCTCCACTCGCCCCGCAGCGTAACACCGGCTGGCAAGCTCAGGTATCCCCTGACCTGATAACGGCCGGCTGGGAGGAAAACAACCCCTCCGGTCGTTTTCAGCGTATCCAGGCAATCCTGGATGGCGGTAGTGGAATCTTCTCCCCCGGTGGGATCGGCCCCCCATTCCGCCGCGTTGAGGTTGTATACGATATAATCCGCCGCCGCCATGCCGGCCGATGGCTCCGCGATGGCGGCTTTGCCGGGCTGGCGGCCGGCAATATCCACCAGCTTGACGTCCGCCAGCGTCAGGCGGACGGTTTCCAGACCGCTGCCGGCCAGCTCCACACAGAACCGGTTGACCGCCGTATAGTCCAGCGGGGCATCGTTCGTTTCTGTCAGTAAATCGGCCAATTTCAGGGACAGCAAATTATCTCCCTTTTTTAGCTTCAGCGGACGGACCATCCAGTATCCGCCTTGCCCGCCGGCTTCACCGTCAACGGAGCGCAGACGGATTTTCCCGTCGGCCGACCAGTCTTCCCTGTCCGTTTCCAGTGTCAGCGTCATCATCAGCCGCAGGCCCGACCGGTTGTGCCGATGGATATCCTCACCGCTTGTCTCGCTGGTCCCGTCCGCCAGGATCCAGCCGGTAGACAAGCCGCCCGCCGGAGCCGGCGTATAGGCTCCGTCCGCCCCGGAAAACCGCAGGACGTCGTAAGCGGTATCGTAATACGTCTCCCCGTCCGCGCGGCGGGATACGTCAACCAGCGCGGCGGACGCGATTTGTATCCGGTAGGAATCGTAATCGCCGCCCGGCCCGTTCAGCGTCATCGTCAGCCGCAGCGTCCCCGACAGGGAAAGGCTGTCCGCATCGGTATCCGCACACGGGATACCGTCCCAAACGTCCTCGCCCGTCGTCAGCCTCCAAACAACCGTATTCCATCCCGGTTTTAATTCCAGCCGGTCGAAACTGTCGCCGTTCCATACCACTTCCCCACCGCGTCCATCACTCAGGGTTAGCCGCCGGTCGACCGCTTCGTCGCGGAACAGGCCGGTATGGTAGGGCAGATTATGATCTTCCACATAAAGGTTCATGTAGACCGCCGTCCTATCCCGCGGCGCCTCCTGCGCAGCGGGGGACACGGCGATCGGCGATGACGACGCCTGATAGAGGCCGCCGCCGTCCCGGGTCAGCTCCTGATCCGGAAGCTCGCCGCGTATATCCTGCAAAAGCCAATAATTCGGCGGCGAGGGGCGGGCCTCGTTGACAAGCGGTGCCGAGGTATCCACAATGGCCACGTCATCCAGAATAATCGTATAATTAGAACAGGAGCCATCCTCCACCATAGTCAGCGCAAAATTGAAGTTGGCCGTTTCATCCCAGTTGATGGTCTGCCGGTTCGCATTGGCGACGATCATCCGGTCGTCCTGTGGCTGAAAGGTCACGTCTTTTGCCGTATCAAACCGCAGCAGCAGGCGGTTCCAGCCCTTGTGCAGCGTAAACCTGTCAAACGTCCAGCGCACCTCGTGATACTCGCCGTCGATATACCGCTGGATATCGATTTGGCGGTAACGCGCCTTATCGATCAGATCCTGGACCTCTCCCTCCGGATTATCGATATATACGTTCATATACAGCGCCAGGTGTTCCACCGGCGTCTGCCGCGTCTGCGACGCATATGTGACACCAAGGCTGGCGCGGTATCCATCCTTCCGATAGGGAATCTGCCGGCGGTCACTGATCGTCTGCGTCACCGGATACATGCCCTGTGGCGGCTCTGCCGGCGTAAAGCCGTTCTCGGCGGCAGCGTAAAGTCCGGCCGACGGCCAGAGCATAAGAGCGCACAGGAAGGCGGCCAGACATCGTTTCCATTGCATAATATGCATCCCCTCTCGTCAGGCTTACCCACGATTCATGGTACCCGTTCCCCATCCATTTGTCAATGCACCTATTCTCCGAAATTCACGTCCCTTTTTTAGCGATAAACGAGAGGAAAACAGGCGGACGCTATCCCGGCGTCCGCCTGTTTTCCTAAAGTACTATTTTACCGGTGGACCCCTGCAAAATAAGGAGCGCGTCGCCGGCGGTCACATCGCCGTCGCCGTCCACATCGCCGGCCAGCCGGGCGGATTCGTCCAGTCCGATCTTACGGGTAGCGTATTGTAGCGCCAGCAGGGCGTCCTCCGCCGTTACCGCGCCATCGCCGCTGATGTCGCCCCGGCGGCGCCAGTCCACCGCGTCGGGATGCTCCCGCCCATTGAGACGTTTTATGGCGGCGGTGCCCGGCAGCAGGCGGATATTCAGCCGCTCCATACAATCCAGGTTGGCCGATGCCACGCCGGATGCTCCTTTTTCATAGGTGATATCCGGCATATTGCCGTCGTCATCGCCATACTGCGTTATAATGGTTGAACCGACGAAATCCAAACGCCCCCCGTCGCGGCATACGCCATTGAACGCGCTGGAGGAGAAAACCTGCACCATCTCCACATGGCCGCCTTCCACCAGCGCCAGCTTGGAGCCGCCGCCCAGTTCCCCGGCGGTCATCAGCCGGATATGACCGGTAAAACCGGGCCGAGTGACCACGTTATAGCCCCCGCCCTGTTTATTAAAAATACCCATCGTGCCCAGCATGGTCAGCTGCGCGTCGCAGCCGTCCTCCGCCACAATGCCGTTATGGGAACCATCGAACACCACGCCCCAGGTGGTACCCTCGAACGATCCGCTGGTAAACGGATCCTTAACCAGGCGGATATCGGTAGCGATATCGATGCCGAAGCAGGAGAAAAAATGCACGTCCCGCGCATCGCCCAGGGTAAATTCCGTTACGGTGCGGGTCAGATAATCCTCAAACAATTCCCGGCCGGTCATGCCCTCCGCCAGGACCGTACCGTCCGGCGCATTCGGATATCCGGCCTGCTGCACCCAGCCGGAAGAATTAAGATGGAAATTCCGCACCGCGCCGCCCCGGATGCCGTTACCCAGCGTCAATCCCTCAAACAGCGCCATGCCGGATACGTCCGAAACCACCAACCCGTCGCAGCGATTGGTCATGGCGTCGACACCGCTGTACGCGTTGATCAGCGCCATATTGCGGATAAAGCTGTCCGCATTGGCCCGGATCGTGTACGGATAAGCCTTTACCTGTTCAGCGCCGGTCAGCCTGTCGCTGTACCCTTGCTCGGGATAAAACACCGTCATGCCGCTGACACCCGCGCCTTTTCCCAAGTTCAAAAAGGGCGCTTCGTCCGGCCGGCCTTTGCCGCCATAGACATAAAGCTGTGTTCCCTTCATGGTGCTGTTTCCAAAATGGGGGCCTTCAAAGCTGCCCCGCAGTTCCACACCGGCCGGGATGCGCAGAGCGCCGTCAAGCCGGTAAATTCCGCCTTCCAAATAAACGATGCCGCCGCTTTTCCCCGCTTCGTCCAGGGCCGCCTGTATGGCGGCGGTGCAATCCCGCTGACCGCCGGCTGCCGCACCGTAATCAGCCGCGAGCACCAGCCGGTCGCTGGCCGCGCGGCTGACCGGGACTGCCGGATGGTCGTAGTCCGGCATGGAGGGCACGTCACGGCTTGAATCGTCCCGTACCAGCCGCGTCGATTCCTCCGCCGACACCGCTCGGACAGCGTCGGCAAACTGGTTGCCGGTCAGCACGGCCTGGCTGACCCGACCCTGCAGCAGGATGGCGGCGCCGCTGCCCTCAAATTTCGATCCGGACACCGTCAGGTTGCCTCCGTTCATTCGGATTGCCTGATCCTGCCAGCCGGATAGCGTGCAGTCATTCAAATTGATCCCGTATCCACCCGTATTAACGCCGTAGACAGCGATATCCGCACCCCGGAACGACGTTTTGGAGATGACTGCGGTTTCCCGCTCAGGCACCGCGTAATACAGGCCGTTGACCGAGGCCTCGATATCGGAATACGTCAGTTCCAGCCCCGGGTAACTGATACCGGTAACATAAACGCCGTACTGTACCTTCCTCGTTGTCAGTGCGCCGATATAAATGCCGCCGTTTTCAATGTAGCAGCCATAGCGGGCGTTGGCGATGGTCAGGTCGTACCAATAGCCGCCGTCCTGCCGCCCGGTGAGAATACCGGTCACCCGTTCCCGGGTATAACTGTTCAGGCGGTCGGCCGTCAGCCCCGACGGCGCGCCCGGCAAACCGCTGCCGATCCAGTAGGCCGTATCAAAGGACACCTCCTCGATACGCGGGATATCGTATCCATCGGCCGCGTCGATACCGGTGGATAAGACCGTGCCATATAAACCGCGTACCAGCAGGGAAGAACAATGATGATCGTAGAGACCGATATAAGCGTTATACAGGGTGACGTTATGGATGTAATTGTGCCCTTCCCCCCGGATAGCCGCGGGATAGGGCTGGATATCGGCCGCGTCCTGTTCGGGATACCACACCCCGATATACTGCAGCGACGTACCCTTTTTTAGCTGTATAAAGGCCTTCGCCTCCGGGTCGGTTTCACCCCGCCCGGCATAGGCCATCAGTATGGTTCCCTGTCCCAGGCCGCCCTCGTCCGGATTTCGCCATTCGCCCCGCAGGGTTACGCCCTCCGGCACGGACAGGGTGCCTCCCACCCGGTATCGCCCCGCTGGCAGGAACACGACGCCGCCGGTTTTGGCGACTTCGTTCAGGCAGGACTGGATGGCGTCCGTGCTGTCGGCTTGTCCCGAAGGATCCGCCCCCTTATCGACGGCATTTCGATTATACAAAATCGGCTCGTCTCCCGGCATACCGGGAGACGGCTCAGCCACAGCGGCAGCCGCGGTTCCCGCCGGCTTAAATCCGGTAATATCCACTATACGGACATCCGACAGGGTCATGGTAAAGGTACCGACCACTTTGTTGAGACTGTCGATGTACAGGATAAACCGGTTGATGTTGCTGAGATCGAGCTGCCCTTTATTCTCCTTTAAATCTTCAAAAGTGAACGACAAATGATTTTCCCCGCTTTTCAGGCCCTGCCCGTTCAGCAGCCAGCGGCTGTTATGCTCCTGTGTAGTGTCCGGCCCCAGTTGGGTGTCCGGCGAACGGAGCTGCACCTGTCCTCCCGCAAAAAGCGCTTCATCCGATGCGGACGTGCCGGAAATAGACAGGGTTATGCCGACTTCCAGGCGCAGGTTGGCCGGGTCATGGCCGGTCAGGTCAATTCCGGACGACGCGTCCATGCCGTCGGCATACTGCCAATTGGTGGACAAGGCCCGCTGATTCTCCGCTGTGTTCGTAATGGAAAAGGTCTTTTCCGCGGCGGTAAACCGTCCTGCTACATATACCGCGCTGCTTAGCGCCATCGACCGAGGCGGGAGCAGTCCAGCCAACAGAATCATGGACAGGCACGCCGTTAAAAAACGTTTCATTTGTTTTCCCCGCTCTCTTTTCACTTTCCTTAATCGTACCCGGTTGTCCATACCTTGTCAACCCGGATTTTTTTCCTGTGCAGGCAAAGCGATATCCTGCGGCGGCCCACTTTCTTCCACCTCCCACTGCTCCATACGGGCGGTCAGCTTTTCCAACTGTTCCAGTGTCGGCCGGTTGATAAAATGCTCTACCTGTTCCACCTGCTTAAGCTCGTTGTCCGTGTGATTGAGGAGGCAGAAAAAGCGGTGGAGAACGCGGTGCCGCCACAAAAAATAAGTTCCAACCGCCGTCCCTTCCTCCGTCAGCGTAACCAGGCCGTATTTTTCCGACTGCACCAGGCCCAGGCCGCGCAGCTTGCTTACCATTTTGGAGGCGGAGGACGGCCGTACATTGAGCAGCTGAGAAAGCAGGTTTATCCGCATGTAGGCATGGTCCTGCATATGCCGGCAAAGCATTTCCAAATAGTCCTCCATGCTTTCCGTGATCTCTTCCGTATTGAGGAGCTGGTAACCTTTCAGGGTATGAAATTCGGTATCCATAATAGCAATATCCTTTCCGGTCTGTCTGCGGCACGCGTATTCGTCTGAAGATATATATTATACAGCTTTGGACAGCGTTGTCACCAAACAGGTTGTACAGCATAAGTTGGTATCAGGAAACAAATTTTCCTGTCGCCATTACCGGACGAGGCTTTCCGTCCGATATCCGTATGCTCAATTTCTATTAGAGGGAGATATGATTTATGAATAGTTCATGCTGTACATTAAACCGGGTTAAGGAGGGACAGACCGCCTGCGTGCGGGAAGTTCGCTCTACCGGCAGTATCCAGCGCCGGCTGCTCGACATTGGCCTGATCGAAGGCACGCCGGTCTCCTGCCTGCACAAAAGCCCCGCCGGAGACCCGGTCGCCTATCTCATCCGCGGCGCCGTGATCGCCATACGCTCTGAGGATTCCGCCAATATCCTGGTGGACCTCCCCCAGTAAGGAGGGCGTTCCCATGGGACTGACGGCTTCTTCTACCGGCCGGCAGGCGGCGGACGGCGGCCTGCTGATCGAAAAGCAATCCCCCGCCGATCAGGTGATCGCGCTGGCGGGGAACCCCAACGTGGGGAAAAGCACCGTTTTTAACCAGCTCACCGGCATGAACCAGCACACCGGGAACTGGCCCGGCAAGACCGTCTCCAACGCCCAGGGACAATGTGAGCACAACGGGGATACATACATACTGGTAGATATCCCCGGTACATATTCGCTCATGGCGCATTCGGCGGAGGAAGAGGTGGCCCGCGATTTCATCTGCTTTGGCCAGCCGGACGGGGTGATCGTGGTGTGCGACGCCACCTGTCTGGAACGCAACCTGAACCTGGTTTTGCAGACCATGGAAATCACGCCGCGGGTGGTGGTTTGCGTCAACCTGCTGGACGAAGCCCGTAAAAAACACATACGCCTAGACTTAAAACAGCTCTCCCGGAATCTCGGCGTTCCGGTCGTCGGCGCGAGCGCCCGCAGCGGCAAGGGACTGGACGAATTGATGGACACAGTCGCCGGCCTGCGTGAACGTTCCCCCCAGCCAGCCAGAGTACGCTATACACCGGCTATTGAGGAAGCGATCGCACTGGTTGAAGCACGTATCTCCCCCCTGCTGGACGGGCGGCTGAATCCCCGCTGGACGGCCCTGCGGCTGTTGGAGGGAGAACCAGGCCTGCTGCACACCCTGTCGGACTATCTGGGAATGAATCTGATGGCACAGCCTTCGGTTGTAACCGCCCTGGAACAGTCGCGGCGCATTCTGGATGAGGACGGACTGACTCCCGATAGGTTCCGGGAGGCGCTGGTATCCAGTATTGTCAAGCAGGCGGAACGCCACTGCGCCGACGTAGTCACATTGGAAAAGGAAGGATACCGCGACCGCGACCGGCGGATCGATCGTATTCTCACCGGGAAAGCCACCGGGATTCCAGTCATGATCCTGCTGCTTCTGGTGGTCTTCTGGATCACCATTGTGGGGGCCAACTATCCCTCCGACTGGCTGGCAACCGGCCTGTTCTGGATTGAAGACCGCCTGGCTGACGGCATGGCGTTCCTGCACGCCCCCGAATGGCTGACCGGTGCGCTGGTACACGGTATGTACCGGGTGCTGGCCTGGGTTGTGTCGGTCATGCTGCCCCCGATGGCGATCTTTTTCCCCTTATTCACCCTGCTGGAGGACGTGGGCTACCTGCCCCGTATCGCCTTTAACCTGGATAAGCATTTCCAAAAGGCACACACCTGCGGCAAACAGGCGCTGACCATGTGCATGGGCTTTGGCTGCAATGCCGCCGGCGTAGTGGGGTGCCGCATCATCGACTCCCCCCGTGAACGCCTGATCGCCACGGTCACCAACAACTTCGCTCCCTGCAACGGGAGGTTCCCCACGCTTATCGCCATTATCACCATGTTTTTTGTCGGCGTGGGCGGCGGTGCGGGCAGCAGTATTCTCTCCGCCGTGTTCCTGACAGGAGTGATTGTCCTTGGCGTTGCGATGACCCTGCTGATCTCCCGGGTGCTGTCCCAGACGCTTTTAAAGGGAATGCCCTCCTCCTTTACGTTGGAGCTCCCTCCTTACCGGACACCTCAAATTGGCCAGGTTATCGTGCGGTCAATTGTTGACCGTACCCTGTTCGTGTTGGGGCGGGCAGCGGCCGTTGCCGCCCCGGCCGGTCTTTTGCTTTGGATTATGGCTAACGTGACCATCGGCGACGCCAGCCTTCTGGCTCACTGCTCCGCGTTCCTGGACCCGTTTGCCCACCTGTTTGGGCTGGACGGCACCATTTTGATGGCCTTTATCTTGGGCTTCCCGGCGAACGAAATCGTATTCCCCATCATCATTATGGCTTACATGGCGCAGGGCAGCCTGACCGATATGAGCAACCTGGCGGAGCTGCGTACCCTATTGGTGGATAACGGCTGGACCTGGTTGACCGCCGTATGCACCATCCTGTTCTCCGTGATGCACTGGCCCTGCTCCACCACCTGCCTGACCATCCACAAGGAGACACAGAGCGCCAAATGGACGCTTATCTCTTTCCTGGTGCCCACGGTTACCGGCCTGGGTATCTGTCTGGTGGTAGCAACGATTGCCCGCCTCTTTATGCCTGTATAATACTGAACGATATATGTCCGGAGGGGAAGCACGGCTTCCCCTCCAAATTTTTATAATTACCCTCTTGCCAAAAGCAAAAATCCATGGTACTATAGATATAGAACATATGTTCATTTTCCAAACAGCCGCTATACCAGCAGGCTGTTTCCTTTGTCTCTTTTTGTTGCAGATAGCAACATATAGGGCAAAACGCAACTCGCCTTGCCTGTGTCCGGACACAGGCAAGGCCTTTCCTCTCCGCTGCATGTGGCGGCAATTTCCCGCATGACCAACCAAGGAAAGGAGCCGACGGGCCGACTATGAGTAAAATTGATAAGGGGGATTTGCTTTGCGGCATGGACATCACGTTGGACGTGCCCTGCACCATCCGCGTTCCCCATCTCAGGGATATCCGCTCCGGGACAGGCGTTGGGTTTGCCGCTTATTACCGGCACATCCATATCCTGTCCCTGGATCAGGAAACCGCTTTTTCCGCCATGGGGCTGACCGAGTACTGGCAGCAGCTCCCTCCGGAGGAACAGCAGACGATGGATTTGTTCACCGTACTCGCGGCGATCCCCTCTTCCCGGCAGCTGCTGGGAGAGGCCCTGTCCTTTTTCCTTTGTGAGAAGGTCGTGTACAGCGAAGCGGACCATGTCTTTTTCCTGCTCGATCCCTCCGGGGACGGCGAACGCCTTCCCATCGGCGCGGTGACATCCGAGAATTACGACCGAATACGGGACGCGATTCTTCAGGTCAACTGCCTGGCGTCGGCGGACACCGCTCCCGTAACCTTCCGCAGCCAAAAGGCGCGGGAGATTTACGAGAAGATCCAGCTTCACAAAAAAGCCATGAACAAGCCCCGTGGGGGCGATGGCAGCATGACGCTGCCCAACATTATAGGCGCGGTTGCCGCGAGGCATCCCAGCTACAATCTGCTCAACATCTGGGATTTGACGGTATACCAGCTTTACGACCAGTTCGCACGGATGAACCGGATCCACCAGATTGACGTCAGCGCCCTGCGCTGGGCCGCCTGGGGCAAGGACCCGTTCGACTTTGCTCTCTGGTATAAAGATATAGATACATAATTTAAAGGAGGACAAGACTTATGAACAACGCTACCACTTTTGCCAGCCGCGAGGTATGCAACCTCGTATTCTGCGACTGCAAGACCAAAAAACCTTTCCTGAACTGTGATTTCGCCAATACCACCTCGACGGAACTGACCGGCGAGAGCGTCTACGCCTACGGCGGCCAGGGCCACCCCAAAAAGGTCGCCTTCCACGGCGAGCGCGGCGGTACGCTGACCATCGAAACCCAGATGCAGACCATGAAACTGTACAGCCTGCTGACCGGCGCGAACATGGAAAAAGCCGCCCGCTTTATTAAACGCGTGGAGCTGACGGCGTCCGAAGCCGGCAAGCTGACGGTTCCCGGCACGCCGGTGTCCGGCACGGTCAACGTGTTTGCGGCCGATGACGACTGCGGCACGGAAATTCCGGTGACGGTTGCCGCCTCCGCCATTTCTGGCGAGGGCATTCAGGCCGACGCTTCTTACGTGGTGTACTACCTCGAAGAGCTGTCGTCCGGCGTCAGCAAAATCAGCGTGAAGGCCACGACCTTCCCGAAGGCCTTCACGGTGTACGGCGAGACCACTATGACGACCGAAAACGACGAGGTTGTCCCCTACAAGATGGTGGCCTACAAATGCGCGCCCCAGGGCAACCTGTCCCTGAGCTTCGCCAGCTCCGGCGACCCGTCGAGCGTGACCATCACCTGCGACCTGATGGCCGACGAGGATGGCAACATGCTGGACCTGATTATGATCGACGGCGAATAATTTTACGATGTGCGGCGGGCGCCATCAGGACGAGGATGACGATCTGCCCGCCCTTGGTCACGGCCCGCTGGATC
>URYP01000062.1 GCA_900552115.1 uncultured Oscillospiraceae bacterium
GCGTCTGAATGGGATTTTTACAGGGTTTCTGCGAGTTTTTTGAGATATTTGCGGAAATCTTCGCCCACTTCGGGATGTTTGAGGCCCACTTCCACAGCAGCCTGCAGGATTCCCAGTTTGTTGCCCATATCATACCGGATGCCGGTAAAATCGACACCAGTCATGCCACCGTTTCTGGCCAGCGTCAGCATGGCGTCGGTCAACTGAATTTCCCCGCCGGCGCCGGGAGGTGTCTGGTCAAGAAGGTCAAATATTTCCGGCGGCAGCACACAGCGGCCCAAAATGGAAAACAGAGACAGAATTTTGTCAGGCGCCGGTTTTTCCACCATGTCAGAAACCGTATATAAATTGTCGTGAAGCGGCTCCACTGCCAGGGAGCTGTATTTGACAATCTGCTCTTTTGTCACCTGTTTAATGCCGACTACACCGCGGCCGAACTCCTCATACGCACGGCAGAGCTGACCGCAGGCGGGATCTTCGCCTATGATGACGTCGTCGCCGTACAAAACGGCAAAGGGCTCGTCCCCGACAAAAGACCGTGCGCAGTTTACCGCGTGGCCAAGGCCTTTGGTTTCTTTCTGCCGGATAAAGTAAATATTGGCCAACCCGGTAATCCGGTTGAGTTCCTCCAAGGTTTCCGTACGGCCGCTCGCCGCCAGCCTCTGTTCCAGCTCAGTCATGTGATCGAAATGGTCTTCGATAATGCCTTTTCCCCGGTTGGTAATAATTAGAATATCCTCAATACCAGAGGCAACGGCCTCCTCGACGATATACTGAATCGCGGGCTTGTCAACAATGGGCAGCATTTCTTTTGGCAGGGCTTTGCTGATCGGCAGCACCCGGGTGCCAAGCCCGGCGGCCGGAATCACCGCTTTGCGAACTTTTCGTGACATCAAACGTCCTCCTCTTTACAGTAAAAATGCATATTGTACCATCATACTGGCCAATAACAACAGGGAATAGGCGGTAATACCCAAACCGAACGACACGCCGCCGGCCGCCGCGATATCCTGCAAAGCCGGCTCGTTGTCTTCGACGCGGAGCTTGCGGATTCGGCTGACCGCCGTGTGCAGATAAAGCCGGTTTCCCGCCAGACCGAAAAAGAGCCTCAGCAACAGTTCGGCCAGATAGGACAGCATCAATATCCAGATAAACATGGACATACCGCTGTCCGCCATCATCTGCCGGGTAGCTTCAAACATGGACATGGTCTGAGAACCCAGATAAGGATCCATGACGCCATAAATCAGGTAGCCATTTAATGCCGTACGCAGAATTTCGAAAATTAGCATAAACACGCCGGATAAATAGTTTTTGCGAAAAAGCAGCCAATAGGGCGTGAGCAAAAACGCCGCCCAATTCCAACTGCAAGTGCTGCCTTGCTGGGCCATTTTTTTAAACCGAGGCAGATAGTAAGCGGTATTGGTGCCGGTAAAAGCCACCAGCTGCGCCGCTGGAACGCTGTCAATCTTCTCATCCGGGGAAACGCCGCCATACGGGTCGCCCGCCGTGTGAAAGGGCGCATACTCACCGTAAGGCGCGGAGGTAAACGGAGGGGGAGCGGCGTTTTGAGACGGACGCGGTTCCGGCTGCGGCTGGCCGGACCAGTCTTCAGCGCCGGTCGGACGCCCACAGCGGGAGCAAAACTCCGCGTAAGCCGGATTGGGAAAACCGCAATTGGGACAGTTTTTTGTCGTATTTTCCGCGGCGGCTGCCGCCCCCGGCGTGTTTTTCTCCCTTGACCACTGGCGCTCTGTACCGTGGTCCGTTTCATAATGACAATGTCCCTCCCGTTGCCAGCAATCCCGGTGATGGGGAGCGCCGCAGGTGGGACAGGCTACAATATCATCGGATGGGCCAAACGGCTTTCCGCAAACGGGACAGGTATAGCCCTCATAAAAGAACATAGAATCCCGAACCTTTCCACACAAGAATTATAACAATTTTATGATATTTTATTGTACCTGTTTTCTCACCGGTTCGCAACGGTTTTCCGTATCGTTTATAAAAAATTAAAGATTACCCCCACCGGCAAAACGGTTGATATTTGCCGGCAAGTTCCGTATAATAGAAATATGTGCAAAAAATACCATTGTAGACTGGCCCGCGCGTAAACGCGCGCCCGCCAGAGTTTAGGGGGGAACGGCATGACAGCGGAGTCCATACGGTTGTTGTGGAACAATTTGTCCGGCAAACGGGTGGTGATATGCGGGATCGGGCGGAATAACCTGCCGGTGATTCATCAGTTTTTACAAAAGGGGGCCTTTGTTACGGCCTGCGACCGGCGCAGCCGCAAAGAACTGGGGGAAACGGCGGACGAGTTGGAAGCCGCGGGAGCGGCTTTATCCCTCGGAGAAAACTATTTGGCGCATCTCGATGCGGATGTCATCCTGCGTACTCCCGGTATGAAGCCATATTTACCGGAATTTGAGGCGGCGCGGTCCCGTGGAATTCCTGTTACCTCGGAAATGGAGCTGTTTTTCGCCCTCAGCCCCGCTCCCATCTATGGGGTAACCGGGTCGGACGGTAAAACGACGACCACGACCATCATTGCCGGCCTGCTTAAGGCTGCGGGAAAAACTGTGCATTTGGGCGGCAATATCGGCCGACCCCTGCTGCCTATCATCGACGAGGTACGGCCTGAGGATGCCGTGGTGGTGGAGTTATCCAGTTTTCAACTCACACGCATGACCCAAAGCCCCCATGTGGCGGTTATTACCAACGTGGCGCCCAACCATCTCGACTGGCATACCGATATGGCGGAATACATCGACGCCAAGCAAAATCTGATGCGCTTCCAGCAGCCCGGCGACCGGGTGGTGCTCAACGCAGACAATGAGGTGACGGCCTCTTTTGCAAAGACGGCGCGGGGGAATCTTTGCTTGTTTTCCCGTAGGCATGCGGTCGGCCGGGGAACGTTCCGGGACGAGGATGGCCTGTTGTATATGCAGGACGGCGAACAGCTCACGCCCATTATGGAGACAGCGGATATCCTGATTCCCGGCGAGCATAATGTGGAAAATTATCTGGCGGCTATCGCGGCGGTGTGGGGTGAGGTGGAGCCGGCGGTTATAAAAAACTATGCCCGCACTTTTGGGGGCGTGCCGCATCGCAGCGAGCTTGTGCGTGTCCGCCGCGGTGTGCGCTGGTATAACGATTCCATCGGTTCCAGTCCCTCCCGTACCATAGCGGGACTGAAAGCTTTCGACCGGCCGGTTATTCTCATCGCCGGCGGTTATGATAAGCATATCCCGTATGACCCGCTTGGCCCGGTGGCGGCGCAGACTGTAAAATCGGCCATTTTGATGGGGGCCACAGGGAATGCCATCGAGCGGGCCATACGTGCTTGCTCCAACTTGCCGATACTCCGTGTGGAGAATATGGAGCAGGCGGTGGCACAGGCGGATGCGCTGGCCCGGGAAGGGGACATTGTCTTTATGTCACCCGCCAGCGCCAGCTTTGACATGTATTCAAATTTTGAAGAACGGGGCAATCATTTTAAACGTCTCATTGAAGCATTGGACAATTGAGTTGGCGAAAGGATAGGAAATGAAAATGGATTTACGAACCGTGCTGACGGATTTGTGCCTGGCTCCGGGCGTCGGCGGCCAGACCGCCGCCTCGGAAACGGCGCAGCGGCTGCTGGCCGCTTATGTGGATGACGTGGAGGTCACGCCGCTTGGGAACATCGTCGGTGTGCGGCGATGCGGTAAGGAAGGCGCGCCCCTCCTGCTTTTGGAAGCGCATATCGACCAGATCGGGTTCGTGGTGACCGGGATCGAAGACGGATTTGTGCGGGTATCCGCCTGCGGCGGTATTGATCCCCGTACCCTGGCGGCGGCAGAGGTCGTGGTGTGGGGGGACAAACCCTATCCCGGCGTGTTTGCCAGCACGCCTCCGCATCTGGCGTCAAAAGACGAATCCCTGCCGGCTGTAAACGAGCGGATGATCGACGTGGGAATGGATCAGGAGGCGGCTGAAACGCGCATTGCCGTGGGCAGCCGGGTGAGCTTTCGTCCCCGGCTGGAGCCGGTGGGGGACTACGGCCTGTTGGGAACCTCGTTGGACGACCGTGCCGGTGTGGCAGCGGTGCTGACGGCGTTGGATATCTGCCAGCGGGAAGATCCGTCCATGGATATCGCCGTTTGTTTTTCTGTCCAGGAGGAACTCGGTATGCGGGGTGCCGGGGCGGGAGCCTTTGCACTGGAGCCGGATATGGCCATCGCGGTGGACGTTAGTTTTGCCCATACGCCCGACGCCGACCGGCGGGAATGCGGCGTTTTGGGTGACGGCCCCATGATAGGACTGTCTCCGACCCTGGATAGGGCTATGACCAGCCGCCTGCTGGAACTGGCCGAAAAACGCAATATTCCGTTCCAGCGGGAAGTAATGGGAGGCAAAACCGGAACCGACGCCGACAGGATATCGATGACGAGAGGCGGCGTACGCACAGCCCTGCTGTCGGTTCCTCAGCGGTATATGCATACGCCTGTGGAACTGGTGGACAGCCGCGATGTGGAAAACACCGGCCGGCTGATGGCGGCATTTGCCCGGGAAGGGAGAGTCATCGATGAATAAGATGGAACTAAAGCGGTTGTGCGCGCTGACAGGTGTGTCCGGGCGGGAAACCGCCGTGCGGGATTATATTGAGAAACAGCTCTCCAACTGCCCGTGTGTTGAGGAAAAGTGGACGGACCCGCTTGGTAATTTGCTGATACGGGTGAGCGGCCGGCAGCGAGCGGCGAAAACGGTGCTGTTTTCCGCCCATATGGATGAAGTGGGGCTTATTATAACCGGCATTACCGAAGAGGGCTATCTCACGATCGCTCCAGTGGGGGGCGTGGAGCCGGCGGTCGTGTATGGAAAAACCGTGCGGGTGAATGGTCGTCCGGGCATTATTGCCGGGAAAGCGATTCACCAGTGCACGGGCGGGGAAAAGAACGCGGTGCCTGCCTGGGACAAGCTGCTGATTGATATCGGCGTTTCCAGCCGAGAAGAGGCGGAAACCCTAGTACAGCCGGGCGATATGGCCTCCTTTGAGGGGGAATTGACCGAACTGGGCGACCATATGTGCTGTGGAAAAGCTCTGGATGATCGGGCGGGCTGCCTGCTTTTGCTCGATTTGATCCGCCGGCAGCCGGAATACGATATGCTGGCCGCATTTGTCGTACAGGAGGAACTTGGCCTGCGGGGGGCGACGGTGGCCGGCTATACGCTGCGGCCGGATATCGCCCTGACCATAGAAACCACGACCGCCGCCGATCTGGCCGGCGTGCCGCAGGCCAAGCAGGTCTGCCGCGTTGGGGACGGCCCGGTAGTCTCTTTTATGGACAGCCGCACCTTGTATGACGTCGAGCTGTATAACCGTATCCGTGAAAAAGCGGCTGAAGCGGGCATTCCCACTCAAACCAAGACGACCGTGGCGGGCGGCAACGATGCCGGCGCCTACCAGCAGGCGGGCGGAGGCGTGAAAGTGGCGGCGGTATCGCTGCCCTGCCGGTATCTCCATTCCCCCGCCTGCGTACTGTCCTGGGAGGATATGGAGAGCACACAGGCCCTGCTCTGTCTTCTGGCCGATACGCTCCCCGGAGGGGACTACGCATGATCACTGAAGCGCGGGCGGACGATCTGATGCAACTGGAAATACAGACAGAGGCAGCGGTTAAAATTGCGGGATGGGCGTCCGCCTACGGGTGGGACCGGCCTTTTATGCGCATCTGGAAGACCGATCATAACGGCTTGATTGCCTGTATGGGCCGGGAAGCGCTGGCGGCGGCGGAGCCGGAGGACGAAGAGGAAACCGCCCTTTTCCTGCTGATGCAGCCGGCGGTACAGGCCGTACGGGCGGATCCGGGACTCGTCCGCCTGCTGGCGGCGGCTCGGCCCGGCCGCACGCAGCGGGGAGCGGTTATGCGGCTCATAACCCCGGCAACCGCTGCCGGCATTATGGAGCCGCCGCCGCTGAACGAGGTTTACCGGCTGCTCACCCTGGTATTTGATGATACGCTGCCCCCGTGGGAGGACTGGTATGTGGACGTATCCCACCGCCTGAGGCACGGTTGCTGCCGGATTGCGGGCGTGGTGGAAGCGGACGGATTGGCGGCCGTGGCTATGACCACCGCCGAATGCGGCAGCGCCGCGCTAATCGGTGGGGTGGCGACCCATCCGGCCTTTCGCCGGCGGGGATATGCCCGCCGCTGTGTCATGAGCGTGGCGGCGGCGCTGCAAGAGGAGGGGAAAGACGTGTGGCTTTCCCCCAAAAACGAGACGGCCCGGCAGCTCTATAGCCGTTGGGGGTTTATAAAGGCCGGGGAATGGGCCGCCATCACATGGGAGGATGTTTAAGCGTGAATACGCCATTTTTTACGGTAGATAAACGGCTGGATGCCGTATCTCAGCAGGCAATGGAGGATATCGCCCCGTCGTTTGCCGCCATTGAAGAAACGACGGAATTCAATCAGCAAAAGGTGCTGCGCGCCTTTATCGACCATCGAGTCAGCGACACACTGTTTGCGGCCACCACCGGCTATGGATATGGCGACCGGGGACGGGATACGCTGGACGAAGTGTTCGCACAGGTCATGGGCGCACAGGATGCGCTGGTTCGGCACAGTATCGTCTCCGGCACCCACGCCATCACCATTGCCCTGTCCGGTGTTCTGAGGCCGGGGGATGTGCTTCTTGCGGCCACCGGCGCCCCATACGATACACTGGAAAAAGTAATCGGAATCCGGGGTAACGCGCCGGGGTCCCTGCGGGAATTCGGCATTGGTTATCGCCAGGTCGACTTGGACGAGCAGGGGCATCCCCGCATCCCGGCCATTGTGGAGGCGCTCACCGATGAGGTGAAGGTGGTACATATCCAGCGTTCACGGGGCTACGATCCCCGTCCGTCGCTGACGGTAGCGGAAATCGGCGCGATTGCCGCCGCGGTTAAAGCCGAACGGCCGGATGTGATCGTATTCGTCGACAACTGCTACGGGGAATTTGTAGAGCGCACAGAGCCCACGCAGGCCGGGGCCGACCTGATGGCCGGATCCCTGATCAAGAATCCCGGCGGCGGAATCGCGGAAAACGGCGGCTACATCTGCGGTCGGGCCGACCTGGTGGAGCTCTGTTCCTATCGCATGACAACGCCGGGATTGGGCCGGGAGGTCGGGGCCTCGCTCGGCCATAACCGTCCGCTGTATATGGGCCTTTTTCATGCTCCCCATGTGGTGGGGGAGGCGCTGAAAACCGCCCAGTATACGGCGGCCCTCTTTTCGCGTCTGGGCTTCGATGTCAGTCCCGCGCCCGGGGAGATGCGGGCCGATATCATCCAGACGGTGAAGCTGGGCACGCCGGAGGGGCTGGTGGCTTTTTGCCAGGGGATGCAGAAGGGCGCGCCGGTGGACGCCTTTGTGGTACCGGAACCGTGGGACATGCCCGGTTATGAGAACCCGGTCATTATGGCCGCGGGCGCGTTTATCATGGGTGCGTCCATCGAGCTGTCGGCCGACGGCCCGCTGCGTGAGCCGTATGCGGCTTATATGCAGGGCGGGCTGAATTTCCATTCGGGAAAGGTCGGCGTGCTGCTGGCCGCCCAGTCAATGCTGGAGCAGGGCGCGCTGACATTGTGATGTCCTGCCTGTAATCCCTTTTACTAAAAAAGGACGATAGCCCTGGGGCTATCGTCCTTTTTTAGTTTTCGCTGAATGGGGGTGGCCGTGCTCCTGACCACCGGTCCGGTTTGCTTTGCCTCCGGCGTTTAGGTCAGCGTTCCTTCTCCTCCCATTAACATGGTCATTTCCTCGATCCTTTCCAGAGGAAACGGCGGAAGCGCCACAGGCTTCATGGCCATAGCCATGAGTTTCATGGGGTTGTCGTCAGCGGCTATTCTATTTGAGCTTAGTTTCCCACAGATGCGACAGCGATGAATAATCGCCCATTCGCCGTTCTTTTTAACCCAAACGGCAATCGGCTCCATAACGCCACCGCAATCCGCGTTTCTATCGCCCGGCTCCTCGTCTAAATGCTGACTGCACAGGCAGTTTGGACAATGGTTCCGGTGTTCGCTGCCGGCTCCCTCCGGAATGACGGTTCTGCCACACATTTTGCAAACAAAAGTGTCATGGCATGCGTGTGTTTTATAATATCCTTTTTCGAACGATTTTTTCTTGTTTTCACGCTTCATGCAATAATTCCTCCTAAAAGTTATATCAAAACTTTTGGGAGGCTTGAGTTAATTGTTACGCAAACCTCCCGGTTAGCGAACAATGCTCGAAGAATTGTGTTTTAACATGAGGCATCTCCTTAATAAGCTGGTTCAGGAGCTTTATCAATGCTCCCGAAATCTATTGTAACATATCTTATAGTCTTATTCTATGGGATTTTTTAGTGGGGAGTGGCGTTTTACTAATAATTATTTTACCACTCTTCAAGAGTGCCGGTCAGCTCGCTGATGGAAGCCAGCTTTTCCTTTTTGGCATAGGCCTCCAGCCCGTCGATGATGTTGACCATGGCCATCGGGTCGCGGAAGTTGGCTGCGCCCACCTGTATGGCAGCCGCGCCGGCAATCATCATTTCCACCGCGTCCTCCCAGGTGCTGATGCCCCCCATCCCCATCACCGGGATTGAGACGCGCTTATATACGTCTCGCACCATCCGCACCGCCACCGGGAGCAGAGCCGGGCCGGACAGCCCGCCGGTATTGTTGTGCAGGATCGGACGGCGGGTGCGGATGTCGATTCGCATGCCGGTGAGCGTATTGATTAGTGACAGCGCATCGGCTCCGGCGTCCTCTACGGCGGCGGCAATGTCGCCTATATTGGTGACATTGGGCGTCAGCTTAACCATCAACGGCTTGCGGCAGTATTTCCGCACCGCCGCCGTAACCTCCGCCGCGCTTTGGCAGGAGGTACCGAATCCCACTCCGCCTTCCTTCACATTGGGGCAGGAAATATTCATTTCAATCATATCCACCGGCGTATCGTTCAGCTTTTCCGCCATGGCGCAGTAGTCTTCGATGCGGCTGCCCGCTATATTGGCGATGGCCGCCGTGCCCTGATCTTTAAGCCAGGGCAGATAGATGGAGGTGAAGGCCTCCACGCCGGGATTTTGCAGTCCCACGCTGTTCAGCATACCTGCCGGGGTTTCCGCAATGCGGGGTGCCGGATTGCCGGCCCGCTCCGCCAGCGTGGTCCCCTTGCAGGACACGCCTCCCAAACGGGAAACGGGATAAAACTCATTGTATTCCATGCCGTAGCCAAAGGTGCCGGACGCGGCGATTACCGGGTTTTTGAATTCCACGCCGCACAGGGTTACCCGCATATCGCTCATGACCAGTCCACCTCCTCGGCCGTAAATACCGGGCCGTTCAGGCAGACCCGGGTATGCTTGACTTTATCGCCGTCCTTGGTTTTGCACACACACCCAAGACAGGCGCCCACGCCGCAGCCCATGCGCTCCTCCATGGATACATAGCAGGGGATTTTCCGCTCGCGGGCGATATCCGCCACCAGCTTCATCATAATTTTGGGGCCACAGGTATAGATCACATCGCAGGAATGTTTATCGAGATGATCAGCCAGCGCCTGGGTGGTAAAGCCGTGAAAGCCCGCAGAGCCGTCATCAGTACATAAAACCGCTTTTGCAGAGCAGGCGGCTATGTCGTCCTGCAGGATGGCCGCAGAGGCATTGCGGAACCCGGTGATGACCGTGGCATTGCGCCCAAAATGCCGGGCCAGGGGCAGCAGGGGAGGCACGCCGATGCCGCCGCCTACCAGTATCGCTTTTTGGGAGGCGTCTTTTAAAGGGAATCCATGGCCTAGAGGTCCCACAATGTCCAGGGGGTCGCCGTCCTGTAAGCCGGCCAGCCAGGCCGTTCCTTTCCCTCGGATTTCAAAGACCAGCCGGATCACACCCAGTTCTGCGTCAAATCCGCAAAGGGAAATGGGGCGGCGCAGCTGAAACCCGTCGCACAGCAGGTTGACAAACTGGCCGATGGAGGCCAGTCGGGCAATTTGCGGCGCGGATACGGTGAAATTATAAATACCGTCGGCAATCTCCGCTTTGTGGAGGAGCCGGCACTGTTCCTGCAGATAGCGCATGGCGGTGTCTCCTTTTTAAAGGTATCCGCATGTTTTCTTTAAATGAAAACGCGGCTGTGTTCACTTCATTATGTTGGCCAAAATATCCTCTTTCATACGCAGGGCTTCCCTACGGGCGGCCCCGGCGTAATCCTCTTCGGCGCAGCCTTCCTTCTGCCAGGCGCACAGAATGGCACGGGAGGAATTGATGACCGCGCCGACGCCGCTCTTATCGAAAGCGCCGACCACGTCTTTCGCGCCGCCGCCCTGCGCGCCGTATCCCGGCACCAGGAAGAACGTGTGCGGCAGCGCCTTGCGCAGTTCGGCCAGCTGTGCGGGATAGGTGGCCCCCACAACCGCTCCGACGCCGGAATAGCCATATTCGCTGCCGGGAAGCTGTTCGCCCCACTGCTCGCACATGGCCCCCATGCGGCGGTAAAGCGGTTCGCCGCCCTCCAGCAGTTGATTCTGCAGCTCCCCGGAAGAGGGGTTCGAAGTTTTGACCAGCACAAATATACCGGCGTCCTTCTGCCGGCAGACATCGATCAGGGGATTAATACCATCCGATCCCAGATAACCGTTCACCGTCAGCGCATCGCCGCCGAAAGCGGTCAAATTCTGCCCCTCAACACAGGTGGTACCCAGATGAGCGGTGGCATAGGCTTCCATGGTGGAACCGATATCATTGCGCTTGCCGTCGGTGATGACAAACATACCTTTGCGGCGGGCATAGGCAATGGTTTCGGCCAGCGCGCGCATACCCGGCCAGCCGTACATTTCATAATAGGCGGCCTGTGGTTTGACAGCCGGAACGATATCGCACAGCGCGTCAATCAATCCTTTGTTAAAGGCGAACAGCGCGGCGGCGGCTCCCTCCAGATTGGTTCCATATTCATGGAAAGCGGCTTCGCGGATTCCGGCAGGAATATAGTCCAGCTTGGGGTCGAGACCGGCAACGGTCGGGTTTTGCAGCTTCAGGATGCCGGCAATCAAACGATCTAATGACATGGCGGTTCCTCCTCCATATAAACCATTTTTCCACTCAGGATAGTGGCTTTGACTTTTCCGTACAGGGTTTTCCCCTTAAACGGCGTGTTGCGGGATTTGCCGTGAAGCTTGTCCGGATCGACCGTCCAGCTTTCCTCCGGATCGAACAGCACCAAATCCGCCGGCATTCCTGTGTGAAAGGAACCGGCCTTTAGCCCCAGAAGCCGGGCAGGAGCGGTGGACATGCAGCGCAGCAGCTCGAGCAGCGTCAAATAACCGGGGCGTACCAGCGCCGTGATGCCGGCCGCCAAAGAGGTTTCCAGTCCGACGGCGCCGTTGGGAGCCTTCGCAAAATCCGCCTTATCCTCCGGCGAATGCGGGGCGTGATCGGTAGCGATCACAGACAGGGTGCCGTCCTGCAACCCCCGGATAATTGCCCGCACGTCGGATTCGGTTCGCAAAGGCGGATTCATCCGGTAATCGGCGTCGCGGGATCGCAGACATTCATGGGTAAGCGAGAAATAGTGGGGGGCGGTTTCGGCTGTAACCGGAATGCCTTTCTGCCGGGCGTCCCGCAGCAAAGCCACGCTGCCGGCTGTGCTGACATGGCAGATATGAACCGGGCAACCGGTTTCCGCCGCCAGCCGGATTTCCCGGGCGACCGCCACCTCTTCCGCGGCGGCCGGGATACCGGGTACCCCCAGCAAGGCGGATACCGCCCCGTCGTGCATAATGCCGTTTCCCGCCAGGCCGGTATCTTCGCTGTGGGACAGTACCGGTAACCCGACGGCAGCGGCTTTTTTCAGGGCTTCCGTCATCAGCCCGGCGGTGGGAACCGGCTTGCCGTCGTCCGAAAGCGCCACGACGCCGGCTTTTTTCAAGGCGGAAAAGTCAGTAAGAGCTTGTCCCTGCATTCCCTTCGTGACCGCTCCCACCGGATACACATGCGCATCCGCACGGCGGGCTTTGTCGGCCAGCCGTTGCAGCAGGTCAGGATCGTCCAGCACCGGATCCGTATTGGGCATGCAGACCACCGACGTCACGCCGCCGGCCGCCGCCGCACAGCAGCCTGTAAAAATATCCTCTTTATAGGTCTGCCCCGGATCACGCAGGTGCACGTGCATGTCCACCAGACCAGGCGCACATACCAGTCCGTCCGCCTGAACCAGCGTGGCGTCCCCGACTGGCAGTCTGTCAGCGACCGCGGCAATCTGCCCTTTGCGAATCAGCATGTCCGCTATCCGCGACATATCCTGGGAGGGATCTATGATGGTGGCCCCTCGGATCAGCAGGTCTTTCATTAGGTCACATCCTTTGGCGGCTGAGCCGGAATATTTTTCCTATTATAGCATAAACGCCTGTAGATAGGCAAGGGCATGGCGCTAAGTTTTTGCCGACAAACGACAAATGACACAGCGCCGCGGCGGCGACCTCGTGAAGGTCCTCGTCGAGGGCAAGAC
>URYP01000063.1 GCA_900552115.1 uncultured Oscillospiraceae bacterium
TGGTGATTTTGGATCCTGCACCGGCGCGTTCAGATCTGCCGGACGGATTTTGGAAATTGGGGATGGTGTAAATAAACTTGGTGTTCGGGTTGGCCTTCAAAGCCGCTTCCAGCTTATTCAAGTCCATGCCGTCCTCTTCCATGGGCACCCCCACCAGTTTGGCGCTGAGGGAGCGGAAAGAGTTGAGAGAACCGATAAAGCTGGGAGCTTCGCAGATGATGACATCGCCCGGATTGCAAAGCACCTTGGCGGCCATCTCCATAGCCTGCTGCGCGCCGGAGGTGATGAGGATTTCATCGAAATCCCGGCCAATGGCATGCTTTTTCTGCATATACGCCGTCAGGTGCGCCCGCAGAGGCGGGTATCCTTCCGTTACGCTATACTGAAGCGCCGTAATCGCGTCTTTGTCAAAAATGCGGGCGGAAATAGCCGCGATAGCCTCCGCCGGGAAAGCCTCGGGCGCTGGATTTCCGGCGGACAGAGACACCACCTCCGGGTCGGCTGCGTATTTCAAAATCTCGCGGATTGCAGAGGGGTTGAGCCCCTGAATCTGTCTGGCAAAGGTAAATTCCATATATGTACCATCCTTTCGCAAAGCAGGGGCCATGTCCGCGCCGGATGGATACAGACCCGCCGGTATCAGGCAAAACTCCGTGCCAATAAAAATCTTATTCTATATTACCATAGGTGAATTGACTTTTTCAACCAAAAAATGTAAAATTACAAGATACTGAGAAATTTCCAATGTAAAGGATGAGTCGCATGGCAACTTGGCAGCAGCTGGCTGACCGGATGTTCCCGGATGTGGAGCACACGCCGGAGGAATACGAGCGGATGTATCCGCCCCGTCCCCTGAAAGAGGGCGCGCGCGTTACGCGGATTGCCCCCAGCCCTACCGGATACCTGCACCTGGGCGTCCTGTTTACCGCTTTTATCAATCGCCTTACCGCCGACGCGTCACACGGCCTGTTCTACTTTCGGCTGGAAGATACCGATAAAAAGCGCGAGGTAGAGGGCGGCGCTGAAGATATTTTAAAGGGACTCCAGGACTTCTCCGTTACCATCGACGAGGGGTTTACAACTCCCGATACGGTGTGCGGCGCATACGGCCCGTACCGGCAAAGTGAACGAGCCGCTATTTATCATGCCTATGTCAAATCCCTGGTGGAACAGGAGCTCGCCTATCCCTGCTTCTGCACTCCGGACGAGCTGTCTGCCGTGCGGGCAAGGCAGGAAGCGGATAAACAGCGCACCGGCTATTACGGCCCCTGGGCCGTCTGCCGCGACCTCTCCCCGGACGAGGCGCTGGCCCGCATCGAGGAGGGGCAGCCTTATGTGGTACGTCTGCGCTCCCCCGGCGATGAAAGCCGCCGCGTCAAGTTTGACGACGTCATCAAGGGCACCATTGAAATGCCGGAAAACGACCAGGACATTGTGCTGCTTAAAACGGACGGGATTCCCACCTATCATTTTGCCCACGCGGTGGACGATCACCTGATGCGCACCACCCATGTGATCCGTGGGGATGAGTGGATTGCCTCGGTGCCGGTGCATCTGCAGCTGTTCCGTATGCTGGGCTTTAAGCCGCCCAAATACGCGCACGTCAGCCCTATCATGAAAGAGGAAGACGGCGGCAAGCGCAAGCTTTCCAAACGCAAGGACCCGGAGGCCGCCGTGCGGTTTTATGCCGAACAGGGATATCCGGCCGACAGCGTGATGGACTATCTGATGACTATTGCCAGCAGCGAATTTGAGGAATGGCGCCGCCGCAACCCGGACGCTCCCCGGTCGGCGTTCCCCTTTAACCTGAAAAAAATGAGTGCGTCCGGCGCTCTGTTCGATCTTCAAAAGCTCAACGACGTGAGCAAGAACGTCATTTCACGTATGGACGCGGAACAGGTCACCGATGCGGTGATCCAGTGGGCGCAGGCCTATGATCCGGCCTTTTATCAGCGACTCAGCCAGGATATATCGTTTGCGAAAGGCATTTTTTCCATCGACAGGGGCGGCAATAAGCCCCGCAAAGATTTAGCGAAATGGAGCGACGCACCGGACTATGCCGCGTATTTTTTTGACGAAACCTTCACGCCTTGCGACGAATGGCCGGATCCCATTTTGCCGGCTGACGCCGCTCAGGTGCTGAACGCCTATAAAGCCGTCTACGATCCGGCACAGGATAAGCAGGAATGGTTCCAGACGATAAAAGACCTATGCCCGTCCCTGGGCTTCTGCCCGGAAGTGAAGGACTACAAAAAGAATCCGGAAGGGTTTAAGGGACATGCCGGCGATGTGAGTACCCTGATTCGCATGGCGGTTACCGGCCGGCGCAATACGCCGGATTTATGCGGCATCATGAAGCTTATGGGCCCTGATCGGGTGCGGCAGCGTCTTGACCGTGCCATAGTGGCTTGGTCTGACGCCAACACTTGAGAGGAAAGGATAGGAATAGACAGCATGACTGAGGATAAAAATACGGCCGAAACCATTTCGAGCAATTTTATTGAGGATATTATCAATGAGGAACTCAAGGAGGGCGGCCGTTGTCACGGACAGACGATCCAGACCCGCTTTCCGCCCGAGCCGAACGGTTACCTGCATATCGGTCACACCAAGGCGTTCAGTATCGACTTCGGTATGGCGGAAAAGTATGGCGGCCGCTGCCACCTGCGGATGGACGACACCAACCCCGATAAAGAGGATGTGGAATACGTCGAGGCCATCAAGGAGGACATCCACTGGTTGGGTTACGACTGGGGAGAGCATTTTTACTACGCTTCCGATTATTTCGATAAAATGTACGACCTGGCCTGCGGGCTGATACGCAAAGGGCTGGCGTATGTCTGCGAGCTCACTCCCGACCAGATGCGCGAAAACCGGGGCGACCTCACCCACCCGGCAGTCAGCCCTTACCGCGACCGCCCGGCCGAGGAAAGCCTCGACCTGTTTGCGCGGATGAAAGCAGGAGAATTCCCGGACGGCGCGATGACCCTGAGGGCCAGGATTGACCTTACCAGCGGCAATTTCAACATGCGCGACCCGGTTATTTACCGCATCAATCACGCCCACCATCATCGGCAGGGGGACAAATGGTGCATCTATCCCATGTACGATTTCGCCCATCCCATCGAGGATGCGCTGGAAGGGATTACCCACTCCCTCTGTTCGCTGGAATTTGAGGATCACAGACCCCTTTACAATTGGGTGGTGGAGCATATCGACCTGCCCGCGAAACCTCGCCAAATCGAATTTGCCCGCCTGAATATGAACTACACGGTCATGTCCAAACGCAAGCTCCGCCGGCTGGTCGAAGGCGGCGAAGTCAGCGGTTGGGACGATCCCCGCATGCCCACCCTGCGGGGACTGCGCCGCCGCGGATACACGCCGGCGTCCATCCGCGATTTTATCGATCGGGTGGGTGTGGCCAAAACGCCCAGCACGGTGGAGGTGGCGCTGCTGGAGCACTGCCTGCGTGAAGACCTCAACGAGCATGCGCTGCGGGCCATGGCTGTGCTGCGCCCGGTCAAGCTGACCATTACCAATTATCCCACGGGCCAATCGGAACCCTTTGAGGTAGAGAATCATCCTGCCCATCCGGAAATGGGCACGCGCACCGTATCCTTTTCCCGTGAGCTGTGGATCGAAGACAGCGACTTTATGGAAGAACCGGTCAAAGGCTATTTCCGCCTGTTTCCCGGCAACGAAGTGCGGCTCAAGTCCGCCTATGTCGTCAAATGCACCGGCTGCGTGAAAGACGATACCGGACGGGTGGTCGAGGTGCTGGCCGAATACGATCCTGCGACACGGGGCGGCAACACGCCGGACGGACGTAAAGTGAAAGGCACCATCCATTGGGTAGACAGCCAGACCGCGGTTTCCGCCGAGGTACGGCTCTACTCTTCCCTGTTCCTCGATCCCGACCCGGAGGCCGATAATAAGGATTTTCTGGCTTGCCTGAATCCGGATTCATTAGAGGTACTGACCGGCTGCCGCCTGGAAGCGTCACTGGCGGACGCACAGGCACCGGCTTCCTACCAGTTCCTGAGGCTGGGCTATTTCTGTGTCGACAACAAAGACAGTTCGCCGGAGCGTCTGGTCTTTAACCGGTCGGTTTCCCTAAAAGACAGTTTTAAAAAATAATACAGAATAATTCGTAAGCCGCAGATAAACTGCGGCTTATTTTTTAGGCAATTGTCAACCTAATTTTAACATAAAGGTTGACAATTGCCTGGGTCATGTTTTATAATCAGCCCATACGTTTAAAATGAGGAGGATTCGACGCATGAAACATAATGCGGCTCGAGTGGTGGGACATTCAAAAATACTGGATTTATCCCTCATCGCCATGTTTGCGGCTATTATCGCCGTCTGTTCCTGGATATCCATTCCCATGACCGTCCCCTTTACCCTGCAAACCCTTGGAGTATTCTGCGCGGTCGGCTTGCTGGGTGGAAAGCGCGGCACGCTGGCGGTTCTCACCTATATTCTGTTGGGTGCGATCGGCCTGCCGGTGTTTGCCGGGTTTTCCGGTGGAATGGGGATATTGGCTACCAGTACCGGCGGCTATATCATCGGGTTCCTGTTTTCCGCCCTGCTTTACTGGCTGATAACCAGTCTGCTTGGGAACAAAACGATTGTCGTTATTCTCGCCATGCTGCTGGGGCTGCTGGTATGCTATGCCTTCGGTACGGCCTGGTTCATGGTCGTATACGCCCGCACGACCGGCGCCGTCGGCCTGGCCACGGCGCTCGGCTGGTGCGTCGTGCCCTTTATTCTTCCGGATCTCGCCAAAATCGCAGCGGCGGTTCTGCTAACAAAGAAGGTGCCGTCGTATGCCCGTTTATCGCATTAGGCCGCATCATCTGCTCTGTTTGAGTTTTTTTGAAGGCAAGGGCTACAGTCCCGCTTTTGTTCAAAACACATCGGAAATACTGGCGCGGCTGAATCAGAATGCCACTGTAGACCTCACGGAGGGGATGGACGACATATGCGCCGCCTGCCCGCATAACCAACAGGGCATTTGTGAATCGCAGGACAAGGTGCTGCGCTACGACACGGCGGTTCTGGACGAACTTGGCTTAACCCCCGGAGAACGCGTCTCCTGGAACCGGCTGCATGAGGATACTTTTTATCGCCTGATACAGAACGGCCGATTTACAGCCCTATGCGGAGACTGCGAATGGGCGGATCTCTGTACTGCCCTTGCCGGTGTAGGCGGCAGGAGCCCGGTTGTCGAGCACTAATCAAATAGCCTACGGCGTACATTTAAAGACCTGTCGCAAAAGGAGTTCTCCCCCTTTTGTGACAGGTCTTTAATCAACATAATATGTGTATCCTCCGTCAGCAGCATCCCGCATCCTTCCGGATGTTTTATTGTTCGGGCTGTACACGGAGAGATATTTCGCCGCTTTGCAGCAGATCGATACTGCCGTCGTCCCGATGCACGACAAGAGCGCCGCGGTCATCGATATCCACAGCCCGGCCACGATATTCCCGGCCGCTTTTTGTATAATAGACATCCTTTCCCAGTACCAGGCTGTACTTCCTGTAACGGTTCATGGCGTCGGTCATTCCCTGTCCAAAAGTCAGCAGGCGGTTGGCAATACCCGCCGCCAGCGGATTCCGGATACCCGAACGGCAGTCCAGATTCCCCACGACCCCCTTCAGCTCCTCCGGAACCTCGCAGGGGCGCAGGTCAACACCGATACCGACCAGGACGTGACTAACCATCCCAGTTTCCACATCCGAAACCGCCTCGGTGAGAATGCCGGTAATTTTTTTCCCGTCCAGATACAGGTCGTTAACCCATTTAATCTGCGGTGTTTTTCCAGTCAATTCTTGGATGGCTTCCACGGTGCAGACCGCGGCAAAAGACGTCATGCCAACCACGTCGTCCGCCAAGGCGTCCGGAGACATCACCAGCGTCATATACAGGCCGGCCGCCTTGGGTGAATAAAACCCGCGCCCCAAACGACCGCGGCCGGCGGTTTGCTCCTCCGCCACCACCAGGAAACGCTTCGCCGCCTGCTGGCTGAGAATACGTTTTGCCTCGGCGTTAGTCGAATCGACCGTTGGCAATACATACACCGGCAGCGATTTATCCGTCAGCACGGCCCGGATCGGCTCCTCTGCCAACCGGTCGCAGTCCGGTGACAGCCGGTATCCCCTGTGCGTATTGGACTCGATATCGTAGCCGCCGTCCCTGAGGGTATTGATGGCTTTCCAGACGGCGCAGCGGGACACGCCGAACCGGTCGGCCAGCTCCTGACCGGACACGTACCGGTCGCGGTTGTTTTCCAGTTCGGTTAATACATATTCTTTCAGGGACATGGGATCACCTCAACGGTTACTTAAAACTGGTATTATATGTGTTGAAACTGGCGGCGGTATTCACGCGGGCTGACGCCGCAAAGCTCCTGAAACACACGATTAAAGGTTCGGGGGCTTTCATAGCCGCACTCATACAAAATGGTGATGACCGAACGGTCGGTTTTGCGCAGCAAATCCCGCGCCATCTCGATACGCAGGAAATTCAGATATTGAGGAAACCGCATGTGCAGCTTCTGCGAAAAAACGCGGGAGAGATGGTTTTTACTCACGCCCAGCTCCTGCGCCATGCTTTCCAGTGTGATCGGCTGCTGAAAATGCTCAGAAACATACTGAAGCGCTAAATATGGCAGCGCCCGATGGTGAGTTTCCTCCTGCTCCGGATGGAGCAGCGGCCAAACGCAGGCCAAAACGATTTGTATATAGGATTTGGCAATGGAGGGATGATAATGATCCCTTTGCCCTCTCAGCCGCTCAAGCGCCACTTGGGCATCCTCCGGCAGATCCTTTACGGCAAGAAACGGCGTGCGCGGCACATAGGTATGGATACGGTCGGCATAATCTCCCGCCATATGCGGGTTGACAATAAAATACCAGATATCCACCTCGTCCCGGTCCGGCACCTTCTGGTAGCCGTGAATGCAGTTGGGAAAAGCCACCGCAAAATCCCCGGCTTCCATCACCTTCGTTTGGGAATCAATGGTGACCTCCACGCAGCCTTCGCGCACATAAATCAGTTCCAGCTGGGACTGCAGATGCAGCGGCCAGTTTATGGAACGTTTCCACCAGTTGATATGAAAATCCTTATCGGTTGCCTCATAATAAGGTAGCATCCGTGCGCCCCCTTTGCTTTTGTCATGTATACGCAATTTTTGCCAAAGTTTCAGGACCTTATAATGTCTCGGGCCTTTCGGCACGAGGCGATTATACCATAAATATTGCAGAGACCAGAAGAATGGAGGTGCGCCCCCGCGCAGGAGCCGCCTCGCGGCGACAACCATTCTTTCAATGTTTTTTGCTTAGCAAAAGACATTTGGCTCCAAACTATTGATTTGAGACTATTATACCATATCCGCACCGGCTTTTCAATAGAAACCGTCCAAATGCAAAGGTTAAAAAGTGTGGTTTTTGTCTGTTTTGATATAAAAAATGGCTTGTATTCCTGTGGCGGCAACCGTATAATGAAAGCAGCGAGACAATCGAAAGGATGATGAGAATGGATACATTTCCTATAGCCTTGCAACTTTATTCCCTGCGGGATGACATGGCACAGGATTTCGAAGGAACCTTGCGCCGGGTCAAAAAGATGGGGTACGACGGGGTGGAATTTGCCGGATTGTTTGGCCGTGCGCCCGCCCGGATAAAGGAGCTGTGCGCCGAGCTGGACCTGACGCCCCTGTCGGCCCATGTTCCCTTCGTCGAAATGATGGCCGCTGCTGAAAGGGTGCTGGCGGACTATGCCGCTATCGGCTGCCGGTATGTCGCTATCCCCTATCTCACGGAGGAATATCGGCCGGGCGCGGCCCGCTACGGAGAGGTGCTGCGGGGAGCCCGTATTCTGGGCGAACTGGCCGGCCGTATGGGAATGACGCTGCTTTATCACAATCATGATTTTGAATTTCAGAAAATGGATGGCCAATACGCCTTGGATCAATTATACGAAGCGCTTCCGGCCACCCTGCTGCAAACGCAGCTGGACACCTGCTGGGTCAACGTCGGCGGAGAAGATCCGGCCGCCTACATACGCCGCTATGCCGGCCGAGCACCGGTAGTTCATCTCAAGGATTTTGTCATGCCCGGGAAAAAGCCGGCTCATCCATACCAGCTGATCGGCCTGGAGGACAGCTCGTCCGCTGAGGACGTGGCCGGCTTCGAATACCGTCCCCTGGGTCAGGGAGTACAGGACATCCCCGCTATTCTCGACGCCTGCCGGGATGCGGACACACAGTGGGTGGTGGTGGAGCAGGACGATCCCACTCCCGGAACCACCCCGATTGACTGCGCCAAGGCCAGCCTGGAGTATTTGCGGTCGCTGGACTAAAAAGGAGGTACAAACAATGGCAGAGCATCGTTGGAAAATTGGGATTATAGGCACTGGATGGATTGCCGAATCCTATATCCAGAGCCTGAAAAGTATGCCGGACGTCGATGTGGTCGCTATGGCGGATCTCATTGAGGGAAAAGCCGCGCGCTTTTGTGAACAATTTGACGTATCCGGTGTGCGGTTTTACCGCTCCCATAAGGAGTTGATCGACGCCGAACCCGGCCTGGACGCCGTTTTCGTCTGCACCTACAACCGCACCCACCGCGAATGCGCGGTCTATGCGCTGGAACACGGGCTCCATGTGCTGCTGGAAAAGCCCATGTGCGTGACAACCGAAGAGGCGGCGGAGATTATCCGGGCGGAAAAAGCCAGCGGCAAAGTCCTCTCGATCGGGTTCCAACCCCGCATGGACGACAATATGAAGTTGATAAAGCAAATAGTGGATTCCGGTGAGCTGGGGCGGGTGTACTACATCCAGACCGGCGGCGGGCGGCGGCGGGGCATCCCGGGAAGCACCTTTATTGAGCAGGAAACAGCCGGGATCGGCGCCGTGGGCGACATTGGCTGTTATGCGCTGGACATGGTGCTCAACGCGGTGGGTTATCCCAAACCGCTGACCGTATCCGGATACACCTCGAACTATTTCGGCACCGATCCGGGCTATACGCCGCCCGAGGACGCGGCGCGGTTTGATGTGGATGATTTTGCCGCCGCCTTTATCCGGCTGGAGGGCGGACTTGTGCTGGATTTCCGTATTGCGTGGGCCATGCATATGGATACGCCCGGTGACACCATTCTTCTGGGTACCAAAGGCGGACTGCGTATCCCCTCCACCGAATGCTGGAACGGTTCGGTCGGCGGCCCGATGATTCTCTATAAAGACGTGGCGGGAAAACAGACCGAAACCGTCATCCCGCTCTGCCCCGACAGCGGCGACTGGGGGGCGCTGTTCAGCCGCAAGATCCGGTCGTTCCTGGACGCGATTGAAAACGGAACGCCCGCGCCGGTACCGACGTCTCAGATCCTATACAATCAGGCCATTATCGACGCCATTGTCCGCTCGGCACGGGAAGGCCATGAAGTCTCGGTGGAGCTGCCGGAGCTGTAATGCGGCTGGCAATAATATAAAAGCCCGGCCAATGGCCGGGCTTTTTGCGGTTATTCTTCCTCCAGCAAGCGGCTGATCGCTTCATGAAAGCTGTTGATATCCTTAAACTGGCGATATACGGAAGCAAAGCGGACATAGGCAATTTCGTCGATCGCTTTCAGCTTTTCCATCGCATATTCCCCAATACGGACGGACGTAACCTCCCGGTCGAGCGAATTCTGAATCTGGGCTTCGATTTCATCCACAGCCCTTTCCAGTGTTTCCAAGGACACCGGGCGCTTCTCACAGGCCCGCAAAAGACCGTTGAGCAGCTTTTCGCGATTAAAGGTTTCGCGGGATTTATCCTTTTTGACCACCACAATGGGCAGGCTCTCAATAATTTCATAGGTGGTAAAACGCTTGGAGCAATCAAGACACTCCCGGCGCCGGCGGATACGGGCGCCCTCGTCTGTAGGCCGCGAATCAATCACTTTGCTTTCGGCATATCCGCAATATGGACATCTCATGGATCATCCACCCTTTCTGAAACAAGCCATCGCGCGGCAAAACAGCCGCCGAATGGTATTATGATACCATTCGGCGGCTGAAAAAGCAAGCATTTTCCCTATTTTTCCCCTAAAAGCCCCTGCATGTGCCGCATGCTTTCCCACAGTTCCTCCGGCTTTTTAAAATTGGTGCGGTACAGTTCCAGAATAACCGCTCCGTCGAATCCCTGTTCTCTGAGTGTGCTCAGGACATACCGCAAATCCGCCGTACCTTTTCCGGGCGGCAGGCAGTCTTTTTCAAATGTACCGTCGCTGAGATGTACATGCGCGATATGGCCGCCCATGGCCTCGATGACCTCAGCCGGCGCATACCCGGAGCGGCGGCACTGTTTAAAGTCAAAAACAAAGCGCGCCTTATCCCCCAGCTGCCGCCGCATCTGCCGTAAATAGGCATTATCTGAAGAGCGGAAACGCACGACATTTTCCTGCAGCAGCGTAACGCCATAGGTCCGCCCCAGATCATAGACGCCCTCAAACCGGCCGATCGACTCGTTTGCCGGCAGCACGCCCTCTCGCCGGTCGCCATGCATGATCACATAAGGAGCCTCCAGAAAGGCGGCCGCTTCAAACAGGCGTTCGTATTGTCCCAGTCCGTCCCGATACCGCCGCTCGTACTGCGAAAACAACAGATACGGTTCCGTCCCGGATAAATATGGATGAATCGAGGAAACAGAGGCGCCGGAAGCATCCAGCTTTTGCTTCAGCTCCCGCAAAAACTCCGGCGATGTTTCCGATTCGGTATTAAAAAAGATTTCAATGTGACGAAAACCCAGAGCAAGCAGCCTGTCCAAGCTGTTTTCTGTCTGCTCCGGATAAAAATTGGCGGTGGACGCTCCCCACAGCATAGGGATCTCCTCGCTTTCTGGTAATTTTTTGGACTTGTCCGGCCCAGGCCGTTCATTATACAATAGAACCATATAAGTCGGTACAAGCGGTGCGGTAAGACGGGTAGGCCGTTTACTGCGATTAGACGCGGCGCACCGGAAACCTGTAGACTGTAGTTTCATTGAGGAGGAAACGGCATGCCCAAGTGGCCCGGCTACATACGTCAAACGGCGAGAAAGCGCCTGAATATTCATCCCTTTTCCCGGTTGGCGCTGCGCGTCAGCCTGCAGCTGACCGGCTGCCTGTACGCGCTGGGATTTTTGGCCGGACTGGCCGCCCCCTACGCGGCGGATTATTTCACAGCCATGCTTTATCAAAGAGCGGCGTTTGAGAACGCCCCGGCCACCCTGCTGGCAGGATTGATCGCCGCCTGCATCGCGGATATCGTATTGAAACAGCAAAATCAGTAATTACAAAGGACGGTTAGCCAATCGGTTAACCGTCCTTTTGATTTACGCGTTTGTATCGGGCATATCAGGCAGCGGGGGCAGGCCCTCCCCCTGCATGACCTTCTTGAACTGTTCGGAATCCATTTTTTCATGCTGGTAGAGATACTGAGCCACCGCATGCAATTTATCCATATGCTCGTTCAGCTTCTTTTCCGTCTCTTTGTAGCTGGACAGGATAAAGTGGTTAATTTCCTCGTCGATCTTGGAGGCCAGATCCTCCGAATAGTTACGGGTATGGCCAAAGTCACGGCCCAGGAAAATCTCATTGGAATCGGAGGAACCAAACATGATCGGCCCCAGAGGACTCATACCGTATTTGGTCACCATTGACCGAGCCACCTCCGTGGCGCGCTCAATGTCGTTGGACGCCCCGGTGCTGACATCCTCCAGCACCAGAGCCTCGGCCACGCGGCCGCCCAGCAGCACCTGGATATCCTCCAGCATTTCCGCTTTGGTGCGGTAGGAACGGTCGTCCTGCGGCAGGCTCATGGTGAAGCCGCCCGCCATGCCGCGCGGGATGATCGAGATTTGATGCACCGGATCCTGCGTGGGGCAGTAATAGGTGACGACCGCGTGCCCCGCCTCATGATAAGAGGTCAGCTTTTTGTCTTTCTCCGTCATCACATGGCTGCGTTTCTCGGTACCCACCACGACTTTGATGGTGGCCTCCTCGATCTCCTCCTCTGTTATGGACATTTTATTCCGGCGGGCCGCAAGAAGTGCGGCTTCGTTGAGAAGGTTTTCCAGATCGGCGCCGGTAAAGCCGGCCGTCGATTTGGCGATAACCGACAGGTCCACATCGGGAGCCAGTGGCTTGCCGCGCGCATGCACCTTGAGGATCGCCTCGCGGCCCTTGATATCCGGCGCGTTGACCACGATCTGGCGGTCAAACCGGCCCGGGCGCATCAGCGCCGGATCAAGGATATCCGGACGGTTGGTGGCGGCGATCATAATAACGCCTTCATTGGCGCCAAAACCGTCCATCTCCACCAGTAGCTGGTTGAGCGTCTGTTCCCGTTCGTCGTGGCCGCCGCCCAGTCCGGCGCCTCTCTGGCGGCCGACAGCGTCGATCTCATCAATAAAGATGATGCAGGGCGAATTCTTCTTGGCCTGGTCGAACAGGTCCCGCACACGGGACGCACCCACACCGACATACA
>URYP01000064.1 GCA_900552115.1 uncultured Oscillospiraceae bacterium
CAGAGCCGGTTTGAGCAGGTTGGCGGCGTCCATCGAGCCGGCGGCGTTTCCGGCGGAAAAGACGCCGGAAAACACAGCGGCTATAAAGTCTGCAAGCGGAGAGGAGGAGACCGGCGATGGACAGTAACAGCTTTTTTGCCATTCTCATCGGCGGCCTGCTGGTGAACAACTTCGTGTTGTCGCAGTTTTTGGGGATCTGCCCGTTTTTGGGCGTGTCTAAAAAACTGAATGGGGCCGTCGGGATGTCGCTCGCGGTCATCTTCGTCATGCTGATGGCAACCGCCGCCACCTGGCCGATTTTCAATCTGCTCCTTGAACCGCTGGATCTCTCCTACCTGCAAACCATTGTGTTCATCCTGATTATCGCGGCGCTGGTGCAGCTGGTGGAAATCGTGCTGAAACGCTTTGTTCCGCCCCTGCATAAATCGCTGGGCATCTATTTGCCGCTCATCACCACCAATTGCGCGGTGCTGGGCGTCACCATCCTGAATATAGACAAAGGCTATTCGTTCGCCCAGTCGCTGGTCAACGCGTTGGGCGCGGGTCTGGGCTTCTTGCTGGCTATGGTGATGTTTGCCGGTGTGCGGGAACGGCTGGAAAGCGCGGATATCCCGAAGGGGCTGCGCGGCCTGCCCTCCACGCTGATCGCGGCATCCATCGTATCCGTATCGTTCCTGGGCTTCCAGGGATTGCTTGGACTGTAGGGAAGGAGGAAACGGATATGACAGCAATACTATGGGCGGTTGGTATCGTGGCGGGCTTGGGCCTGCTGGCTGGCCTGATTTTGGCGGTTGCTTCGGTGCTGATGGCGGTACCGGTGGATGAGAAGGTGGTGCGGCTGCGGGAGGCGCTGCCGGGGGCCAATTGCGGCGCATGCGGCTATTCCGGCTGTGACGGCTACGCTGAGGCGATGGCGCATGATGGCGCCAAAGTGGGCCTTTGCTCGCCCGGCGGGGAGGAAACAGCGGTGAAGACCGCGGAAATCCTCGGCGTCAGCGGCGGTGAGGTCGAAAAGAAGGCGGCGGTGGTCCGGTGCGGCGGCTGCGAAGAGGTGACCCGGCGCAAGCTGCAATATCACGGCATTCCCTCCTGTGCGGCCGCTAACCAATTTTACGGCGGCGACTGGGCCTGTTCCTATGGCTGCCTGGGCTATGGCGACTGCGTAGCCGCCTGCGCCTATGACGCGATCCATGTGGAAAAGGGACTGGCGCGGGTGGACAGCGAACAGTGCACCGCCTGCGGTCTGTGCGCCAAGGCCTGCCCCAAATCGTTGATCGCGGTGCTCCCGGCCGACGCGGCAGGGGTGGTGCGCTGCTCCAGCCATGACAAGGGCGCGGCGGTACGGAAAGCCTGTACAAAGGGCTGCATCGGCTGTATGAAATGTACGAAGGTGTGCGAATACGAGGCCATTACCGTACAGAACCATCTGGCCTCTATCCGGCCGGATAAATGTGTCGGCTGCGGCAAGTGCGCCGAGGCCTGCCCGGTGGGATGCATCGAAATCCGGGGAAAAACCGCGTCTGTCGGCTGATTCGCGGGAAAATTATGAAGAAATTTTGAATTTCATATTGACAAGCATTGCGGGTATGATATATAATAAATTTCGCCTTTCCAAAGGCGGAAACCACATGGCTGTATAGCTCAGTTGGCTAGAGCATGCGGTTCATACCCGCAGTGTCACTGGTTCAAATCCAGTTACAGCCACCATAGTTCCTCCAATAGGGGGAGCAATTTGGCCCGATGGTCAAGCGGTTAAGACACCGCCCTTTCACGGCGGTAACACGGGTTCGATTCCCGTTCGGGTCACCATTTTCGGGCGTATAGCTCAGCTGGTTAGAGCGCTTGCTTCACACGCAAGAGGTCAGCGGTTCGAGTCCGTTTACGCCCACCATAAAAAACAGTCCGCGCAATAGCGCGGGCTGTTTTTTTGCGTGGGAATAGACGCCCCATGGCGATAACAACGGCTCGCTCGCGAAATATTACGGCTTGCTTGCAAGCCGTTGGTCAGCGGTTTCGAGTCCGACAATCCGCGCTATCGCGTGGGTTGTTTTTCAAGAAAAATTATTAAGCATCACTGTATTTTATCTGAATTTCAGATAAAATACAGTATGTTTATTCAATCTCCTTATAATTATGAGGGATGCGACGCATCCAAAAGAAAAGTCGCATAAAAAGAAAGGATGATGAAACGCATGGTAACAAGAACACTCAGCGAGGAGGCTTATGAAACCCTGCAAAGCCGTCTGGTGAAAAAGGCGCATATCGAGCCGATGGACGTGGGCTACACGGTGGATATGTGTATTAGCGGCGTGGATTATACCGTGAAACTGGTGCTGGAGAGACACAGACAGGTCACGGTAATACAGGCCAACCGTATCGACCGGTACCGCAGCGGGCAGGGGAATCAGCTTATCACAGGAGGGGCCCTACTCACCGCATTTTTGGAAATTCTTCTTTACCAGGGTGTTCGATGAACGCTACATCCATATTTCAATAAAAAGGCCGGCTGTTTTTAAACAGCCGGCCTTTTTTCCGAAAAGGAACAGGGAGGGAAGCGCGCAATTCTTCTTTCCCTACCATTTAGTATATGCATTACCACACCAGAATACACCAGCGGGAGCCGCGGCGCAACAACAAACCTGTTACCACAGGATAACAAAATTGATATTTTCTGCATCCTACAAGGGTAAAATGGCGCGGTGTAGCCTTGTATTCAGCATGTCAGGGGGCTAAATTCTACCTTTTCGAGGCGAAACAGGGGAAAACCGCCGGAAGCCTTGAAAAATAGTAACAATTTTGTTATAATCTATCCCACGATGACGAATCCGTAATAATAGATAGGAAGGGTTTCATGAACCAGCGCACAGGAATACGAAAAGGATGGGCTTTATTGCTGACGGTGCTGCTTTGTTTGCAGCTTGTTCCGCTGGGCGCCTGGCAGGCAAGCGCCGAAAAAGGGAGCACGTACACGTCCAATAAAGTGGTCGCCGCCCGGCTGGACAAGGTGTTCGCCACCTATGGCCCGGGTACGTATTTTACATACAATGGCAAGGCGTGTACCGACCACCAGACCAACTCAAAATGCTGCACCACCGCCAGGGGCTGCAACTGCCGCCGGGTGCTGGATGATGGCACTGACCTGCTGGCCTGGCAGTGCTTCGGATTTGCACGGTATGTGTTTTACACTTGCTTCGGGTTCATCGACAACGCCTCCGTCAGTCCTGGAAAATATGTCAGCCTCGGGTCGATCCCGGCAGGCAAGCTGACGGCGGCGAATGTCAAGGCGCTGCTTACCCAGGCCAAAACGGGCGCGCATATCCGCGTGTCCGGCCATTCTCTGGCGGTGCTGTCCACTGACGCCAACGGCGTCACGGTGATCCACGCCAACATTAACGACAAATGCGATGTGGTGCTGCAAACCCTGACCTGGGAGCGCTTTGCCAGCCTTTACAACTGGCGGGGCGTGGAGTATGTGAACATGCCCAAGTCCTACCCGGGCAGCGACGAGCAGACGCTGCCGAGCGTCACCACCAAAAATGTGGACGAGGGCGTTTATACCTTTAAAAACGTGTCCACCGGGCGGATGCTGCAGGTAGGCGGCAAGGATGCGGACGAAACCCCGGTGACGACAGGCGCTTTCAAAGCCAACGACAAAGCCCAGCAGTTTAAGCTGCGGTATAAGGACAACGGCCGGTATTATCTGGGGGCCATGAATTCGTCGGACGGCGGCAACCGGGTGGTGGACGTCATCCGGGGAAGCGGCGGGCAGTTTGGCAACGGCAATTTGCTGGAGATATACCGGGCGACAGACGAAGGCGCGCAGCTGTTCCACATGATTCCCATGGGCGATGGGTCCTGGGTTATGGAGCTGGCCGCCGCTCCTGAAAAGGTGATTACCGACCAGTCGGCCGCCGGCAAACAGCTTACCATAACGGCCTATACCGGTTCCGCCCTGCAGAAATGGCAGCTTTGCGAGGAAAACGGCACACCGTCGGGCGGGTCCAAGACCGGTGTGTACACGGTGAAGGTGGATGAGGGATCGGTACTCAATATTCGGGGCAGTGCAAGTACGTCTGCGGCGATTAAAGGCACCATTCCCAACAAAACGGCCGTGCCGATAACCAAAGTCAGCAGTACCTGGGGCTATACCACCTATAAAGGCGTCAGCGGGTGGATTTCGCTGGACTATGCGGCGTATGCGCGGCCGATAGGCGACATCAATGGAGATGGAAGCGTGAAGGCCGACGATGCGCTGACCGTACTGCAAAGCGCCACGGCCAAAGTGACATTGTCCGCTTTACAAAAGACAGCGGCGGATGTGGACTTGGATGGACAGATAACCGCCGCCGATTCTTTGCAGGTGCTGCAGATCGCTACGGCCAAAATCGTCGGTTATTAAACGCTAATAAAAAAGGCCCTGCGGACATATTCCGCAGGGCCTTTTTGCCGTTTGTTTTTATGTGTTCGATATGGTCATCCCGCATTGCCGGCAACCCGATTCACCGGGCGCCAACGGCTGGCCGCAATGACGGCAGTAGGCCGAGGGCTCCGTACCGAACGGCTCTCCACTGGCCTGAGAAATCGGCTGGGGAACCGGGACAGCCGCCGCTGTATAGACGGGAGCGCCTGTCTGGACGGGCTGCACCGAATAGGGCGTTGCAACCGGATACGCCGGTCCCGCCAGTTTATGTATTAGATGGCGGTATTGCAGCAGGGCTGCTGAAAAGGAGGCCAGAAAAAGGATTTCCAGTATAGTGGCGGCCAGGCCCAGACTGGTAGGCCGGGTGGCGAGAGGGAGCGGCAGGGGAATATAGATAAAATAGGTCAGGACACGGAACAACTGGACGAGCAGCATGACGCTGTTGCACACCACTACCAGAACGGATACCTGGTGCGATACCACCGGCGCCGTCAGATTACGCCGGATGAGGCCAAGCGTACACAGCAGACGGCCGCAATAGACAAACAGGACCGCGAGAAGCCCTCCGATGACTACAAATAGCAGGCCGCCATCCGTGTCAAAAGAGGACAGGCCCCATGATGAGGAGGAACGCTGCAGCGATCCGACCATGGCCGCGACCAGAAAAAGTGCGGATACAATGCCCAGAAAGACGATAGAGACAATGAGGCCCGCTTTGATAAGCGTCAGGCCGGCGGTCGAAAATCCGGATCGGCGGCTGTGCCCCGCCGCGTATAGCCGCCAAAGCCCAATCAGGATCGGTAAAGCGGGGCTGAGGAAAAGGATCGCGGTCCACCAGTTAATAGCGGATTCCCCCACGGATTTAACAAATGAGGCCTGGAATATATTTACTAAAGATACCGCCGTGAACAGGGTATAAGACAAGCAGGCAAGCAGCATCCAGACAGAACCGGCCGCAGCCCGGGTAGCGGCGGCAACAGGCGGCGTGGCCGCTGCCGCGGGATAACACACGGGACATGACTCTCCTTGGGATAACTCCCGGCCGCAGTGGGAGCAGAACATGATGAACCCCCTCCTTTATGAGTACAAAGCTGTCAATCGGGACGTTTTCCCGGGCAGTCATCCCTTAGGGCGCCGCCTTTCTTGAATTGAATCAGATACCGGGGACGTCCCTTTACCTCGTCGTAGATTTTAGCGATATACAGGCCAATGACGCTGAGACTGAGCATAATGCCGCTGCCGATAAACAACAGCAGCAGAATAACAGTGGAAAACCCGGTTTCCGCGTGGTGGCTGAAATACATGTACAAGGTCTGAACAGTGAGAATGACGGCGGCAAGCCCCATCAGTATACCCACCCAGAAGACGAGAAACAACGGCGCGGCGGTGTAAGCGGTTATGGAATTGACCGCCAGTTTCATCAGGCTCTTTAGGGTCCACTTGGTTTCTCCGCCGGCGCGGGGCGCCACCTTGAAAGGCAGCGCATAGCGCCGGTAACCGACCCAGGCGGACAGGCCGCGGAAAAAGGTGTTTTTTTCCGGGAGCTGTCGCCAGGCTTCGACCGCCGAAGCGTCCATGAGTTTAAAATCAGAGGCAATACCGATATCGATACCGGTACTTTTGCGGAACGTCCGGTAGAAAGTGAGGGCCGCCAGCTTGCTGCCGAGTGATTCTTTGCCGCGGTCGGCTTTAACGCCCTCAACAACGTCATATCCCTCCTCTTTCCATAGCCGCACCATTTCGGGGATCAGCTCCGGCGGGTGCTGCAGGTCGGAATCCATGACCACCACCGCATCCCCCGCTACGTTTTCAAGGCCGGCGCACAGGGCGGCTTCTTTCCCAAAATTGCGGGACAGATGAATCACCGACACCTGCGGGTGATCGGCCGCCAGGCGGCAAAGCTCCGCCCAGGTAGAGTCGCGCGACCCGTCGTCCACCAGCAGGAACTGATGCTCGATGGCGGCTTTTTCCAGGATACCGTCCACGGTCATCACATTGTTGTAGATATACTCGCCCTCGTTATAAACGGGCATGAGTACGGTGATCATAGGTCAGTCCTTCTTTCTTCATCTTCGGTTTCCGGCGGAGCCTGTTCAAATAGATGTTCCGCCGCCATGTCGTCAGACGTGAACGTATTTGTCTGCATGGCATCCCCGTCCGCGCCGGAAACCGGGGAAGGCGTCGCGGCGGCGGCCTGGATTATGGCGGCCGTCTCGGCCCGCCGCCTCCGGCGCTGGAACACCACGAGGGCGATCAATCCGGCCAGGCTGATAAAGCTGATGACAAGTCCCAGTTTCAGGCCCTTCGGGAAGAAGGTCATGGTAATGGTGTGCTGGCCGGCTGGTACATCAAAGGCCAACAGGGCTTCCGCCATGCCGATGGTGCCGGTATCGGCGGCGGACAACATCTGGGAAGAGATGGATTCCACCTCTTTGCCGTCCACCTTAATCGTCCATCCTTCGTCATAGGTCATCGTGGTCATCAGGACACCGTCTTCCTTGGCGTCAACGGTCGCTTCAATCCGGGAATCCGAGAAGGACGATACTTTCATGCCACCGTCTGCGAGTTGTCGGATATTCTGCTTAAAGACATCTTCATTGAGGGACGCCACATAAATATTGCCAATGCAGGATTGTTTGGCGGTTACGGTAATTTCTACCTCGTCCCCGGTTTTCAGATCGCCCGCGTCGATGAGGTACGGCTCGTAGGTGGTGATGGACCAGGATTCGCCATTGCAGGAGGCCGACAGGCTTTCTGCGGCACGGCAGTCTACATAGATGAACGCCTGTCCCGCCTGGGGAACGGTCACCGTAAAATGCGCCACCATATCGCCGTCTCCGGTCAGGGAAAACGACGTGTTGACGCCATTTTCCACGTTTTCGGACACCGAAGCGATACCGATGCTGTCCGCCGCTACACTGACCGGGTGAATGGTATAGGTTTCATCGCTGTTGCCGGTCAATTTGCTGAACAATGTGTTCTGGGAGGCAATCGGGTTGTATTCTGTGGGAAGCCACTGCTTAATGCTGGATTTTACCATATATCCCAGCGGAAGCGCGTAGGGGTTTTCATAAATATACCGCGAGGTACCGCCGGTGGTGGTGCTGCCGATCTGCTGCAATTGCCGGTGGGACGACAGCGGGTTTTCCAAAACAACGTATTTTAGTCCCATCAGCGAATCGATGGGGGCGACAAAACTGTGATACAGGTAACTGTTGACGCCATTGATGGCGTAGCCCATATCCCCCATAAACTTAACGGTATTGTAAGGATTGCTGGAAGCGAAAACCGTCAAGCCGCGGTAATTATACAGCGCCGGATCGACTGTGGTGCGGCGGGGCAAAAATTCCATGCGGTAGAAATCGCCGGCCGCCGCGGCATCACCGATGCGTTTGGTCTCATCCACCGCGTCCCGCCAGGCCTCGGTTATCTCGTTATCCACATAGTCGTCATGAGCGGTGTAATATTCGTTGGCGTTGAGGGTGCGCAGCGTGGCGCCGGCATTGGTCAGCATTTCCGCAGTCACCACCAGCGTCAGGAACAGGTAAGCCGGCCGCAAATGCCAGCGGCGGCGGGCGGTCAGGGCGAGAATCCCGGCATAAACCACCAGCAGGAGGAGCGACATATAAATATTATCGAACGAGTAGGCATCGTCTTCGCTAAAGCGTTCCACCACCATTAAATAGACCGTCAGGCAAGCAAGCGTGCCGCCGATCTGTTTCAACTTGACGTCGCGCAGGTGGAGCAGCACCTCATAGGCGATCAGCAGAAGAACGAATGAGTAGAGAAAAGAGAAGCGGTAAGGCAGGTCGTTGGGTGAATGCAACCCGTGCCACAAAAGATCCAGCTGGTTGACGACAAAGCTGGTCGCCATGAACCCCAGCAATCCAAGATAGGCCATGCGCCGCCGCAGGGGGATGGCCTTAGTGGTCGCAAAAATCGGCGCGAGCAGGACAGGCAGCAGGCCGCAGTAAATGTTGGGAAGGTTTCCCGACCGGATCGTGGGCACCGTGCGGAACAGCTGCTGCCCAAACAGGTCGAAAAACGGAAAGTTAGCGCTCATGGCAGGCAGCTCCGCTCCCGCTGCCGAGGTAAGCTTCAACGCCAGATACACCGGGACGAGCAGGAACATGGCCAGTCCCCCGCCCAGCAGGGAACCCAGCGCGAAGCGTCCGACGTTTTTCTTTAAAATGTCGGGCCGGCGCTTTTCCCGCACCGCGTAAACGATGAAATACAGCACTAAAAACAGGCACATCATAAACGCGATATAGTAGTTGGCGAACAGGGCATAGGCAAGGGTCAGCACATATGCCAGGTATTTTCCGGTGCGCATCAGCCGCTCAAAGCACAGTACCACCAGCGGGAGAATCATGACCACGTCCAGCCACATAATGTTCCAGGAATAGGCCAGGAAATACATCATGAGGGAATACATGATCGCCATAGCGGGAATCACCGGGCTGCGTTTGCGGTAGATATACTGCAAACAGGCCGCAAAAAAGACGGCCGACAAGGCGTTTTTAATTAGAGTGATGACAAGGATCCCCTCGGTGAGCAGGTTGGCCGGAAACAGGACGAGGAGAAGATTGAACGGGCTGGCCAGGTAATAGCCGAACAGGGGCAGAAAACTGGTGCCCAGCCCGATATTGAACGAATACAGCGGGTCGCCGCCTCCCAGAATCATATCCCGCAGGCGGGCGAGCAGGGGGCCGTACTGATGGTGCATGTCCACAATCATGGCCGATCGGTCCCCCACCGGCCACATGCCCAGATACATGTAGGCGAGAACCATACACGTCAGGGCCAGCACGCCGGAAATCACCGGGTACATCCACCGCCGCGCACGAGGGGACAGGTTCAGGCGCTGCTTGGGGTCGGCGGACTGCATCCACAGCCAGGAGACGGCCAGCGAGGCCAGCACCAGAGCCATGCCCAGGGGATACAGCACTTTCTGGGCATCGCTTTCAAGCACTTTGTCCTGCTGAAATCCCAGAAACAGCAGCGCGGTCAGCGACACAAACAGAACGGCGAGAATGGCCGTTCGAATGACGGATGCGGTCGAGGCCGGTTGCCGGGGAGTGGTCTCGTTCTTCATAGTATCCATCCTTTTCCACAAAATTGGTTAAGATTGGTATAGTATATCATACCCGTCCGTGAAACACAATATCGGCCATGCGGGCAAAATCCTCCAACGTGCATTGCTCGGCGCGCAGCAGAGGGGACAGGCCGGCCCGCTGCATCAGAGCAGACGTCTGCTCCTTGCTCAGCCCGGCTGTCATAAGCGCATTGACCATGGTTTTGCGCCTCTGTCCAAAGGCGGCCCGCACCAGTCGGAACATGGTTGGGGCATCCGCCACCTCCACTGGCGGAGCCGGGCGGATGCGCAGCTGCATGACCATGCTGTCCACGTTTGGCGGAGGCAGGAAGCTTCCCCGGCTGACAGGAAATAACGTCTGGGCTTCGGCATAATACTGTACGGCCATAGTGACGGCGCCGCAGGCGCGGGTGCCCGGCTGCGCGCAGAGCCGCTGGGCGGCTTCCTTCTGCACCAGGACGGTGATGCCGGTCAGGGGCAGGCGACTTTCCAGAAGATGCATCAAAATGGGAGAGGTAATGTAATAAGGCAGGTTGGCGCAAACGCACACCGGCATCAGCCGGCCGTCCGCACCGGTAAAATGCTCTTTGAGCAGGGCCGGCAGGTCCAGCTTCAGGATATCGCCCGGCACCAGCGCAACATTCGGACAGCCGGACAAGGTCTCTTTCAGCACGGGAAACAGCCGCTGGTCCAGCTCTACGGACACGACCCGGCCCGCCCGCTCGGCCAGTTCACGGGTCAGCACGCCAATTCCCGGGCCGATCTCGAGCACGCCGGTGTCCGGGGCGGCCCCGCAGGCGTCCGCCATGCGGGGACAAACCGATGGATTGATTAAAAAATTCTGGCCCAGAGCTTTGGAAAAATGGAAGCCGTGCCTGTCCAGCAAATCACGGACGGCGCGGATATCAGTCAGTGAATTCATACGCAGGGGTTCCTTTCCAAGATGATGAGGAAAACGCTTCCGGCAGCAGGGCGGCCAGGGTGGTTTCCCGAACGTCCGACAGGGCGGCGTCGGCGTATAGGACGGTCATGTCGCCGAACTCAGCCAGCAGTTGCCTGCAGATGCCGCAGGGCGGCGTGGGCCGGTCGCCGGCTACAATGGCCAAGACGGCAAACGCCCGCTCCCCGGCGGTTACGGCGCCAGCCAGCGCCGCCCGCTCGGCGCAAATTGTGCCGCCGAACGAGGCGTTTTCCATGTTGACACCGGTGTAAACATGGCCGGACGAAGCCAACAGGGCGGCCCCTACGGCAAAGCCGGAATAGGGACAATAGGCTTGTTCACGCGCGACGGCGGCCTGTTTTAAAAGCTTCTCATTAGACATGGCAAATTCCTCCTGCACCGAACCCGCAAACAAGGCTTGCGGAATCCGGAGAAATACGGTATGATTAAAAAAATATTGTCGATAAAGGGACGGCATCCCAAGAGGTGCCGGCTGCCCTGCGAAAGGATGAGGATGATTATGAAGCGGCGGGATAAGGAAAACTACTATTTGGACATCGCGCAGACGGTGACCGAACGCGGCACCTGCCTGCGTCGAAACTTTGGGGCGATTATCGTCAAAAACGACCAGATTATCTCTACCGGCTATACCGGCGCGCCCCGCGGCCGCCGCAACTGCTGCGACATGGGCACCTGTCTGCGGGAACAGATGAATATCCCCCGCGGCGAGCGGTACGAGCTTTGCCGTTCGGTGCATGCGGAGGCTAACGCTATTATCAACGCCGCCCGCAGCGACATGATCGGGGCCACCATGTACCTGGTGGGGGTAGACGCCCGCTCTGGGGAATTGGTGCCGGACAGCAACTCCTGTTCCATGTGCAAGCGCCAAATTATCAACGCGGGGATCGCCCGGCTGGTCATTCGCAACACCAAAGACGATTTTACCGCCATTTATATTCAGGACTGGATCGAAAACGATACCTCCCTGTATGGGGAACAGGGATACTAATCAGAGCTTTAAAAAGGAAGCGGTGTATATGAAAGAGGCGCTTACTCTTCAGCGGCTTGTGGATTCCAGCCGCCGCATCGTCTTTTTCGGCGGCGCGGGCGTGTCGACGGAAAGCGGCATTCCCGATTTCCGCAGCAGCGACGGCCTTTATCGCCGGGCATACCGTTATCCGCCCGAAGAGGTCGTGAGCCATGATTTTTTCAGCCGTCATCCGGAGGATTTCTTTACCTTTTATAAAGAACACATGCTGGCCCTGGACGCGCGTCCCAATCCTGCACATCTGGCTCTGGCAGAGCTGGAACGCCGCGGCCGGCTGGCGGCGGTGATCACTCAAAACATCGACGGGCTGCACCAAATGGCGGGCAGCCGTCATGTGCTGGAACTGCACGGGAGCGTGCACCGCAACACCTGTATGGCCTGCGGGAAAACTTTTGACGCCGATTATGTGAAGCGGGCGAGCGGTGTGCCCCGGTGTACCTGCGGGGGAATCGTCAAGCCGGACGTGGTGCTGTATGGGGAACCCCTGGACGCGCGCGTTATACAGCAGTCAATCGACGCCATAAGCGGTGCCGACGCGCTGATTATCGGGGGGACGTCCCTGGCGGTCTATCCGGCAGCGGGGTTCATTGATTCTTTTAAAGGGCGGTTTCTGGCGGTTATCAACCGCGACGCTACGCCGCGGGACGAACAGGCGGATCTTGTGATCCGTGAGCCGATTGGCCGGGTGCTGGGCGAGC
>URYP01000065.1 GCA_900552115.1 uncultured Oscillospiraceae bacterium
TGATTACGATTTAGACACAGAAGAGGAAGTATTAAAATTATTGAGACGTGAGTCATGAGCTTATGTTCTCAGTATCGCGGGAACGGAGGGTTCTCTTATCCCTGCCGGCCGCCGCAAAAGTTAAATACCCCGCAGCTTGCTGCGGGGTATTGGCTTAACGTTATCTCTGATTACTGGGGAATAACATTGACAGCGCGAACCTTCTTGCTGTCTCTGGGATCAGCTTCTGTATCAAAAGTTACAGCCTGACCTTCCTGTAATGTCTTGAATCCATCAGTCTGGATAGAAGAATAATGTACGAATACATCTTCTCCGTTGTCTGCGTTGGTGATGAAACCATAGCCTTTTTCTGCGTTAAACCATTTTACTGTACCGTTGCTCATTAGTGGTACCTCCTCATTTAAAAATTTTTACATATTCGGGGCGAAATACAAAAAAATCACATATTTTTGTAAATCTTCGAACGTGCCAAGGATTTACAAAAATATGTGAAATCATTGAATCGTTTGGAATACAGCACCATAGTACCCTTCTTTTAGGAAACTGTCAAGAGTTTTTTCGAAAAAAACTGTAAAAATTCAGAGGGGAAAATCGTTACTACACATACAAATATATCTTTTACCGGCCGCCCTGTTTTCCGGTTTCCGCGGCTTTGCCCAGAACAGCCATTTTTCCCCGGATTCTCCGGCTTTTTTGCATCTTAAAACCTTATAAGCCATCCGGTGTAAATACGTCGGGCGGCACTTGATTTCCCTGTTGACATTATGACTACACTGTGTAATAATATAAATGACTACAATATGTAATAAAGTGGAGGTCTTTTATGGAACCAATACAGCTCATGTCGGATTCGGAAAAAGAGATCATGGAAATTTAAAATAACACCGGGTAAAGCCCTTGCTGTTTGGCGAGGGCTTTCCGGCGTATTATGCTGCTAAAACCGCAGAAAGGCGGGACAACATGCGTTTCTTTAAAAAAAAACGCCCTTCCATACAGGAATCGGTGCATATTCCCACCCATATCGGCATCATTATGGATGGGAACGGCCGATGGGCGAAAAAACGGAAATTGCCCCGTCAGGCAGGACACGCTGCGGGTGCGCGCGTATTTCGCACCATTACCAAGGAATGCGAAAAGCGGGGCGTACGCTACCTGACTGTGTATGCGTTTTCCACGGAAAACTGGAAACGGCCGGCGGCGGAAGTGGACGCCATTATGAATCTGCTGCGGGATTATCTGAAAGAATCCTTGAAGGATTTTAAAAAAGAAAACATTCGCACCCGGTTTATCGGCGATTTTGAACCGTTGGCTGCCGATATCCGTGAGCTGATGGCGGAGGCGGAGGAATCGACCCGGCATAAAACGGGTATGACGCTCAATATCGCCATCAATTATGGCGGCCGTCATGAAATTGTCGATGCGGCCCGCCGGTTGGCGCAGGATGTCAAGACGGGAGCCCTGGCTCCAGAGGATATCGATGAGAAGCAGTTTGCGCGGAGGCTGTATACGGCTGGCCAGCCGGATCCGGACCTGATCCTGCGTCCCAGCGGGGAGTACCGGCTGTCCAACTTTCTCGTTTGGCAGTCGGCCTATGCCGAATTTGTCTTTATGGACGATATCCTGTGGCCGGATTTTACGGCGGCTGATCTGGACAGGGCTATAGCGGAGTATTCACGCCGTGACCGTCGATTTGGAGGAGTGTAGTTGATGAAATCCAGAATTCTCACCGGTGTCGTGGGGGCTGCCTTGGTATTGCTTGTCCTGCTGGTGCTGCCCCCGATCGCCCTGAATATCGCGATGGCAGGCCTATGCGGCATTGCGATGTATGAAATTTTGCACGTATCCCATGTAAAACATCGGGGCGTCATGGTGCTGGCCATTCTGTTTGCGGCCAGTACGCCGTTTCTGCTGCTGGCGCAAACCTATCTGGTGGCGCTGGGCGTGATCCTGCTCTATACGGTGCTGCTGGCCATTCTGCAAATCCTCAGCCACCAGTCGCTGCGGGTCGAACAGACCGGATTTGTTTTTTTAACTTCTACGCTGATCCCGGTTTCGCTGTCCTGCATGGCATATATCCGAGATTTCAGCCCACGGCACGGCCTGTTTTACGTATTTCTGGCCCTGGTTATGGCCTGGATGTGCGATATCGGCGCCTATTTTATCGGCACGTTTTTGGGGAAACATAAACTGTGCCCTGGTATCAGTCCCAAAAAAACGATCGAGGGATTGGTGGGCGGTGTCGTCGTAGCGGTGCTGTCCAGCCTGCTGGCCGCGTGGCTTTACAGTCTCCTGTCGCCCTACGCGGGTACGTTTGCCGTCCACTATGGCCAAATCGCGCTGCTGTCCCTAGTGTGCGCGCTGCTGTCAGTAGTGGGAGACCTGTTCGCTTCGGTTATCAAACGGGGCTGCCAGGCTAAGGATTTTGGGCATATCATGCCGGGGCACGGCGGTATTATGGATCGATTCGACAGTTTGCTGTTCGTAGCGCCGCTGTTGTTCCTAGTGGTACATGTGTGGCCGCTTGTGACCGCACTGTAATGCGGGCGCCATAGCGTAAAACCTGTTTTGCGCGTTTTGGGAAAGGATGAATCGTTGCCGTGATACAAGATATAATACCCAAACGGCTGGCTATATTGGGATCCACCGGCTCCATCGGCCGCCAGGCGCTGGAAATCGCTGCGCATCTGAACTATCCGGTAGCGGTTCTGGCCGCTGGCCGGGACGCGGCGGCACTGGAGCAGCAAATTCGGCAGGTACACCCCGCTGTAGCTGTCCTGTACGATGACGCGGCCGCGGCGGACTTGCGAATCCGGGTGGCGGATACGGATACCCGCGTCCTCTCCGGCCGGGAAGGCCTGTGTGCGGCCGCCTCCATGACGGAGCTGCCCGAGGCTCCGGGCCTTTTAGATATGGTGTTGAACGCCGTGGTGGGGATGGTGGGGTTGGAACCCACGCTGGCGGCGATCGAAGCCGGCCGGGATATCGCCTTGGCCAATAAGGAAACGCTGGTGGCCGGTGGGGCGCTGGTAATGGACGCAGCCGCCCGTCACAAGGTGAAGTTGCTGCCGGTGGACAGTGAGCACTCGGCCATTTTCCAATGCCTGCAGGGAATGCCCCCCAACCGCGCTGTCCGGAAGTTGATCCTTACCGCGTCCGGCGGCCCGTTTTTTGGCCGGTCGGCGGAGGAACTGGAACGCGTAACCCTCGCCGAAGCGCTGCGCCATCCCAACTGGAGCATGGGGGCGAAAATCACCATTGATTCCGCCACCATGATGAACAAGGGACTGGAGCTGATCGAGGCGCGGTGGCTGTTTGGTGTAGAGCCGGACAATATCGACATACTGGTACACCGGGAAAGCGTGGTGCATTCCTTGGTGGAATATGACGATGGGTCGGTGTTGGCGCAGATGGGGCCGGCGGATATGCGGCTGCCCATTCAATATGCGCTGACCTGGCCGATGCGGGCGGAGTCGCCCGTTCAGCCGCTGGATCTAGCGGCTTTTGGCCGGTTGACCTTTTTTGCTCCGGATAACGAGGCGTTTCCCGCTATGGATATCTGCCGGCGCGCCATTGAACGCGGCGGCGCGGTTCCCGCGGCGGTCAACGCCGCGAACGAGCAGGCGGTGGCACTGTTTCGCAGGGGCGCGATCGGCTTTGCGGATATCAGCCGCCTGGCGGAAAAAACGGTGGAACGGTCTTGGCCCCAGGGGGGCACGCTGGAAACGATACTGGCGGCGGACACGGAGAGCCGCCGCCTCATTTTAGAAGAAATTGGGTGAATAGCTGTTGGGTTTTCTGATACTGGTCTTAAAAATCCTGATTGCGGTGTTGGTGTTTGGGGTTATCATCCTGGTGCATGAGCTGGGCCATTTCCTGATGGCGCGGCTGATGGGCGTGAAAGTCAACGAATTTGCCATCGGCATGGGGCCGAAACTGGCCAAGTTTGGAAAAAAGGAAACGCTCTACACCCTGAGGGCGTTCCCCATCGGCGGTTTCTGCCAAATGGAGGGGGAGGACGCGGACAGCGACAATCCCCGCGCTTTCGGCAACAAGAAGGTATGGCGGCGGGTGCTGATTGTGGTGGCTGGCGCGGTCATGAATCTGATTTTGGGGTTCGTGCTGCTGGTGACCTGCTACGGTGTCTATACGCAGCCGCGGGACGGGGAGACGACGGCCCGTTACTCCAGCACCACCGTGGCGGAGCTGCCGGAGGATTCGACCAGCTATAAAACCGGCCTGCGGGTGGGGGATACCTTCCTTAAGGTCAATGGAAAACGTGTCGTCACTGATTTTGACCTGTCCTCCATCATGCAGAGCGACGAGGACGGCGTATTCGATATGGTCGTTAAACGGGACGGCGAAAAGGTGGAGCTCAAAGGAGTCGAGTTCACCCTGAAAACCGACGAGAAAACCGGCAGCCGCTACCTCGTATATGATTTTAAAGTAAAAGGCATCAATAAAACGGTGCTGTCCACTTTGGCCCACGCCGGAAAAATGGAGTATTCCATCGGCATCATGATCTGGCGCAGCCTGGGGGATATTATTACGGGAAAATATGGGCTGAATGATCTGTCCGGCCCGGTCGGTGTGGTGGATGCCATTGGCGACACGGCCATCCAGGTGGGGGATAACGGCAATGTCAGCGCCGATATCGAATCGCTGCTGATGCTGGCGGCCATGATCACGGTCAACGTCGGTATTTTCAATTTGCTGCCCCTGCCTGCGCTGGACGGCGGACGGCTGCTGTTCCTGGCAATTGAGGGAATTTCCCGCCGCAAGGTGCCGGCAAAATACGAGGGCATGGTGCATGTGATAGGCATGTTGCTGCTTTTCGGACTCATGATTATTATTACCTTCAGCGATATTTTCCGCATATTCAGCGGCGGATAACCATGTTCACACAAAGGAGGAAGCGCGTGTGAAAAGACGCGATTGCCGTACCGTGCTGGTCGGCGGCGTACCGGTCGGCGGGGAATCTCCCGTTTCCGTGCAGTCTATGCTGAATGTTCCGGCGCACGATATTCCGGGGAATGTTGCGCAGGCCCGGCAATTGGCCTTGGCCGGCTGCGATATCCTGCGGATAGCGGTGCCGGACAAAGCGGCGGTTGCCACAGTGGCGGCTGTCAAGCAGGCGGTGGACGTACCGCTGGTGGCGGATATCCATTTCGACTACCGGCTGGCGCTGGAAGCCGCCGCCGCGGGCGCGGATAAAATCCGCATCAACCCCGGTAACATAGGGGGAGACGATCGGGTAAAGGCCGTTGCCGACGATTGCCGCCGGCGGGGGATTCCCATCCGCATTGGAGTCAACGCCGGTTCCCTGGAGAAAGAGATTTTGGCCAAATACGGGCGTCCCACAGCGGAAGCCCTGCGGGACAGCGCGCTCTATCACGCTGCCCTGCTCGAAAAGTTTGATTTTGAGGACATTGTCTTGTCGCTTAAATCCTCGGATGTCCCCACCATGGTGCGGGCGTATGAACGAATTGCCGAAACCTGTCCCTATCCCCTGCATGTGGGGGTGACGGAGGCCGGCACCGAGCGGATGGGCATTCTCAAGTCGGCGGCGGGCATCGGTTCGTTGCTGCTGCGGGGTATCGGGGACACCATACGGGTATCGCTAACCGCCGATCCCGTAAAAGAGGTGCGCGCCGGGATCGCTCTGCTGCAAGTCCTTGGCCTACGGCGGCAGACGGCGGCTATGGTATCCTGCCCCACCTGCGGGCGGACGGCCATCAGCCTGATTCCGATGGCCGAAGAAGTGGAGCGCCGGCTGGAAAAGATTGATAAGCCCATAACGGTAGCGGTGATGGGCTGCGTCGTCAATGGACCCGGAGAAGCCCGCGAAGCCGATATTGGCCTCGCGGGGGGACAGGGCAAAGCCGTCATTTTCCGCAAAGGAGAGGTTATCCGCACGGTCGAGGAAGCCGCTGCGGTGGACGCGTTGTTTGAAGAAATCGAGCAGTTGTAAAGAAAAGGACAGGAATACTATGAGCAGCGTCACGTTTATGCAGATTTTCAGCCCCTACCTATCCGCCGGGGCCGTTTCCGCCGCCGTCGCAGAGGCGGGCGTGGAAGATATGCGCATCGATAAAAGCCGCGGCCGTTTAACAGCCCGGCTGGACTTTAATACCTTTGTGGACATACAGGCTCTCGAAGCCGCGGAAACCGCGGTTTCGCAGGGCCTGGCGGCTTGTATGCCGCTGTCGGCGGTCGAGTTTGCCCCTTCCTATCCGCCGGAGTGCCTGACCCCGGACAGCTTCGATACGGTCGCGGCGCTTCTCAGCCGCCGGCACCACGCCATCAACGGCACGCTGCGGGACGCGGGCTGCCGTATAGAGGGAGACGCCGTTATCCTTACACTGGCGCACGGCGGTCTGGATATCCTGCAGGCCACCAAAGCGGATACGCTGCTCGTGCAGCTGATCAAAGAACTGTTCGGTCGTGTGGTTTCTATTGTTTTTGACGGCGTCACCGATATGAGCAGCGACAACGAGGAATACCGTCAAATGATGGAGGAAGCCGACCGAGAAGCGGCCAAGCGGGCGCAGGAACGGGCCGCCGCTTTGGCGGCGGCGGCGCCGCCTCCGGAAAAAGGGGCGGTCCCCAAAGCTATCAAGCCGGCGGATCCCCTGCATAAACCGGCGGACGGCCTGCCTATTTATATGGATACCGTACAGCCGCTTTTTGGGCCGGCCATCCGGGAAAAACCTGTGGCCATGAATACGCTGGAGGCGGACGGCAGCCAGGTGACGGTGTGGGGTGAAATTTTCAAGAACGAATCCCGCCCCAACCGGGACGGCACCAAAACCCGCTACACGGTGTTTATTACAGATAAAACCAATTCGGTTGGAATCAGCGTGTGGGCGGACCATAAGCGTGACAAAGATAAAATCGATGTTCTGGAGGGCCTGAAGAAAGGCGACTGCCTGATCGTAAGCGGCAAATATGATTATGACGAATGGGCCAAAAGTAATTTGCTGCGGCCACGGTCAATGGCCCTGGTGACCAAATATACCCGTATGGACCGGGCGCCTGAAAAACGGGTGGAGCTGCATATGCATACCAAGATGTCCATGATGGATGCGGTATCCACAGCGGAAACGTTAGTGACCCGTGCGGCCTCCTGGGGGCACAAGGCGGTGGCCATCACCGACCACGGCGTGGTGCAGGCGTTTCCCGAAGCCATGAATACCGCCGCCAAGCTGGCTAAAAAGGGACAGGATATCAAAATCCTTTATGGGGTGGAAGCCTACTACATAAACGACAGCGCCGCGGTGGTGGACGGACAGGCACAGGGCCCGCTGGATGGCGAAATTATTGTGTTTGATATTGAAACCACGGGATTAAGCGCCCGCAACGACCGCATCACGGAAATCGGCGCTGTCCGCCTGCGGGGGGGAGAGGTGCAGGAGGAATTCGACACCTTTGTCAATCCCGGCATCCCCATCCCGCCCAAAATTACGCAGCTTACCGGCATCGACGACGGTATGGTGGCGGACGCTCCGGCGGAAAAAGAGGCTTTGGAAAAATTCTACGCCTTCTGCGGCGACACACAAGTGCTGGTGGCGCATAACGCCGGCTTCGATACGTCCTTTATCCGCGCCGCCGCGTCGCGCAGCGGGATGGACTATCCCTTTTCCGCAATCGATACGGTGCCGATCTGCCGGGCTCTGTATCCCCGGCTTAAAAACCATAAGCTGGACACGGTGGCGGGCCATCTGAAGCTCGCGCCCTTTAACCATCACCGCGCCTGTGACGACGCCCGCGTACTGGCCGATATTTTCGTACACTTGGCCGCCGATATGAAGGAGCAGCGCTCCATTACCTCGGTAGAGGATATCAACACCATGCTGTCCGGTGTGGATACCAAGTCGGTGCGGCCTTATCACCAGATTATTCTAGTGAAAAATCTAAAAGGCCTTAAAAACCTGTATAAACTGATCACTTGGTCTCATGTGAAAAATTATCACAAAAAACCCCGCATTACCAAGAGCAAGCTGGAGGAATTGCGGGAGGGCCTGATTATCGGCAGCGCCTGTGAACAGGGTGAGCTGTTCAAAGCCATTGTTGCCGGCAAGCCGTGGGGCGAGCTGTGCGACATCGCCAAGTTTTACGATTTTCTGGAAATCCAGCCGCTGGGCAACAACCGCTTTATGCTGCGGGAAGGCATGGCGCGGGATGAAGAACAGCTCAGGGAATTCAACCGCACGGTCGTCAAGCTGGGTGAAAAACTGAATAAACCGGTATGCGCCACCTGCGACGTGCATTTCTGCGATCCGGAGGATGAGATCTACCGCCGCATCCTGATGGCGGGCCAGGGCTTTTCCGACGCGGACAATCAAGCGCCCCTCTATTTGCGCACCACAGAGGAGATGCTGGAGGAATTCGCCTATCTGGGCCGGGAAAAAGCCTACGAGGTAGTGGTGGAGAACCCGGGACGCATCGCGGATGAGATTGAGCAAATCCGTCCCATCCCGGAGGGCACCTATCCTCCACATATCGACGGCGCGGAAGAACAGCTTCAAGAAATCACCTGGAGCCGGGCGAAAGAGATTTACGGCGACCCAGTGCCCGAGATCGTGGCGCAGCGCCTCGACAGGGAGCTGGGATCCATCATCAAGCACGGCTTCGCCGTGCTGTATATGATCGCGCAAAAGCTGGTGAAGGATTCGGTCGACCACGGCTATCTGGTCGGGTCGCGGGGATCGGTCGGCTCCTCGTTCGTCGCCAATATGGCCGGCATTTCGGAAGTGAATCCGCTGGCGCCCCATTACATATGTAAAAAGTGCAAATACTCCGAATTCTTTGTCAAAGGGGAAGTCGGTTCCGGCTTCGACCTGCCGGAAAAGGTGTGCCCGGTGTGCGGGGAGCCGTTGGGACGGGACGGCCACGAAATCCCGTTTGAAACCTTCCTGGGCTTCGATGGCGACAAGGCCCCGGATATCGACCTCAACTTCGCGGGCGAATACCAGCTAAAGGCGCATAAATACACGGAGTCGCTGTTCGGCAGCGACCACGTGTTCAAGGCCGGCACCATCTCCACACTGGCGGATAAGACCGCCTATGGCTTCGTCCGCAAATACGCGGAGGATCGGGGCATGGTGCTGGATAACGCCGAGATCGACCGGCTGACGCTTGGCTGCAGTGGCGTCAAACGCACCACCGGCCAGCATCCCGGCGGCATGGTGGTCGTGCCCAACGACAGGGAAGCCGAGGATTTCACCCCGGTGCAGCATCCGGCGGACGATCCCAATTCCGACATCCTGACGACGCATTTCGACTTCCATTCCATTCACGATACCATTCTCAAGCTGGATAACCTGGGGCACGATATTCCCACCATGTATAAGTACCTGGAGGAGTATACCGGCATCAGCGTGATGGATGTATCCATGTCCGATCCCCAGGTGTATGAGCTGTTTACCTCGCCGAAGCCCCTGGGGGTGACCGAGGAGGACATCGGCTGCAACACCGGTACCCTGTCAATCCCGGAAATGGGTACGCCTTTTGTGCGGCAGATGCTGCTGGACTGCCGCCCCAAAACCTTTGCCGACCTGCTGCAAATCTCCGGCTTGTCCCACGGCACCGACGTGTGGCTGGGCAACGCGCAGGAACTGATTAAGGCCGGCACCTGCACCATCTCCGAGGTTATCGGTACCCGTGACAGCATCATGACCACCCTGATGCACAAAGGGCTGGAACCGAAAATGGCCTTTAAAATCATGGAGATTGTGCGAAAAGGCAACGCGACCCGGCTGCTCACCGATGAGCATTTTGAAGCCATGCGGGAAAACAACGTACCCCAGTGGTATATCGATTCCTGCATGAAGATCAAATACATGTTCCCCAAAGCCCACGCGGCGGCCTATATCATCGCCGCCCTGCGGGTAGCGTGGTACAAGGTGCATCGTCCGGCGGAATACTACGCCGCCTACTTCACAGTGCGCAGCGACGACTTCGACGCCCAGCCGGTCATCGAGGGTAAATACGCGGTTAAAAACATGATGGAAGAGATCCGCAAGCGGGGGAAGGAAGCCTCCAAAAAAGAGCAGGACTGCGCGGATACCCTGCACATCGTCTACGAGGCCATGCAGCGGGGGATCGTGTTCCTGCCGGTCGACCTGTATAAATCCCATTCGTATAAATTCCAGATGGAAGACGGGAAGATTCGCCTGCCCTTCAGCTCTGTCAAGGGCCTTGGCGGTGCGGCCGCGCAGGGATTGATGGACGCCCGCGGAGACGGGCCGTATATCTCCTGCGACGACTTGCAGAGCCGCAGCGGCGTGTCCAAGGCTGTCGTCGATTCCCTGCGCCAGCTCGGCGCGTTGGACGGTCTGGCGGAAACCAGCCAGATGTCGCTTTTCGGATAAGCGAAAAAATAGTTGACAGCCTGTATTTGCTGTGATATCATATCATCACATTAGCGAACTAAAGCGATCGAGGGGATAGTATGAGAAAAAACAGACGGATCACTCCTGAAGGGACGCGCGACCTCCTGTTCGAGGAATGCCTGGCCCGCCGGGAGGTGGAAACCCGGCTGACCGATTTGTTCGTGCAGCGGGGGTTTTCCGAGGTGATGACCCCCGGCATTGAATTTTATGACGTGGTGCCGGGCGACAACGAGGCCATCCCGCCTGAAAGTGTTTATAAGCTGACCGATACCAAAGGCCGCCTGCTGGCGGTGCGGCCGGATTCGACCATGCCCATCGCGCGGCTGACCGCCACGCGTCTGCAAAACGCGCGGCTGCCCATCCGGCTGTATTACGCGCAGGACGTGTTCCGCCTGAATCACGGTATGGCCGGGCATAACGACCAGATTTTTCAGGCGGGCGTGGAGCTGATCGGCGCCGCCGGGGAGAGGGCCGACCTGGAAATGATCTCGCTGGCGGCCCAGTCCCTGCGTTCCTGTGCGGGGGAGAAATTTCGTCTGGAAATCGGTCATGTGGGGGTGTTCCGCTCCCTGGTGGAGCAGCTGGCGGTGGAGCCGGAGGTGCTGCTGATGGACGAGCCCACCAGCGCGCTCGACCCGATCTCCACCTCCAAAATCGAGGATTTGGCTATGGAGCTGAAAAATGAGTATACGATTATCATGGTAACCCATAACATGCAGCAGGCAGCCCGTATTTCGGATAAGACGGCGTTTTTCCTGCTGGGGGATATGGTGGAGTATGGGGACACGGAAAAGCTGTTTTCGTTCCCGCAGGACAAACGCACGGAAGAGTACATTACAGGGAGGTTCGGATAAATGCGCAACCGCTTTGACCGGCAGCTGGAACGGCTCAACGCCGAGCTGACCGAGATGGGAGAACTGATCGAGGACGCTATTGACGGCGCGGTGGCGTCGCTGGCTGACCGCTCCGAAGAGCGGGTCAAGGATACCGAGCTGCTGGAAAAGGATATCAATCAGAAAGAAAGCGATATTGAAAGCCTCTGCCTCAAGCTGCTGCTCCAGCAGCAGCCGGTGGCCAGCGACCTCCGCTTGATCTCGGCGGCTCTCAAAATGATCACCGATATGGAGCGTATTGGTGATCAGGCTGCGGACATTGCCGATCTCAGCCTGTTCATGCCCGCCGACCTGCCCCGTGACCGTATCAGCCGTTTGTTCCAGATGGCGGACGAAACCACCGATATGGTGAAAAAAAGCGTCAAAGCTTTTGTCGACCGGGATATCGCCCTGGCGCAGGACGTCATTGCGCAGGACGATGTGGTGGACGATCTCTTTACGCTGGTAAAAAAGGATATTATCGCCTGGATCCGCCAGGATACCGACAGCGGCGAACCCGCCATGGACCTGCTCATGGTGGCAAAATATTTTGAACGTATCGGCGACCATGCCGTCAATCTGGCGGAATGGGTCATTTTTTCGATCACCGGCCAGCACAAGCTGGGAGATCCCATGCAATA
>URYP01000066.1 GCA_900552115.1 uncultured Oscillospiraceae bacterium
ATACCGCACTGTATGGATACGTCTATGACGAAGACGGCGACATCGATGACGCGGTGGCGCTTGTTTTCCGCGCGCCCCACAGCTATACCGGTGAGGATGTGGTGGAGTTTTCCTGCCACGGGGGGCTGTACCTGCTCCAGCGGACGCTGCGGGCGCTGCTGGCGGCCGGTGCGTCGCCCGCCGGGCCGGGAGAATTTACCCGGCGCGCCTTCCTGAACGGCAAAATGGATTTGACGGCGGCCGAATCGGTGATGGATAGCATTGCCGCCAGCGGCCGGCTGGCGGCCAAAGCCGCGTTGGCGGCACGGGAAGGACGCCTGTTCCGCCGCATGGAACAGGTGCGGCTGCGGCTGGCGGCTATGGCGGCCCAGTTCGCGGCCTATGTGGATTATCCCGACGACGACATTCCCGATCTCGAGCCGTCGGCCATGCGGGAGGTGCTGCTTGCAGCGCGGGACGAAGTGGAGGCGCTGCTCGCCACCTTTGACGCCGGCCGCGTGCTGCGGGAAGGGGTGGATACCGTCATTGTGGGACGACCCAACGTGGGGAAATCCACTTTGATGAACCAGTTGGCCGGCTGGGAGCGCAGCATCGTTACCGCCATTCCCGGCACCACCCGTGACGTGGTGGAGGAGACCGTACGGCTGGGGGACGTCACCCTGCGGCTGTCTGATACCGCGGGTCTGCGGGCCTCGGAGGACACGGTGGAGGCCATTGGCGTGGAGCGCGCCCGCTCCCGCCTGCGGGCGGCGGCGCTGGCGCTTATCGTGCTGGACGGTTCGGCGCCGCTGTCGCAGGAAGACCGGGAGCTGCTGGAAAACCTGCGGGACGCGCCGGCCATTGCCATTATCAACAAAGCCGACCTGCCGCTGAAAATGACACCGGATGAGGTGCGGGCGCTGTGCCCCTATACCGTGGTGCTGTCCGCACAGGAGGGAAAGGGTCTCGATGAACTGACCGCCGCAGTCCGGGAGCTGACCGGCGTAGCGGGGCTGGACGAAACCCAGCCTATCCTGACCACCGAACGCCAGCGGGACGCGCTGCGCCGCTGCCAGGATGGTCTCGGCGAAGCGCTTAATGCCGTGGAGAACGGCATGACGCCCGACGCGGTTTCGGTGAGTGTGGACGCGGCCATGGCCGCGCTGCTCGAGCTGACCGGCGAACGGGTTACGGATACGGTGGTGGACGAGGTGTTTGCCCGGTTTTGCGTAGGAAAATAAGATAACAGCGTGGAAGCGGAGAAAATACGGGGATTTTGAAGGCAAAGGAGTCTTTCTATGAAAATGCCGCCATCAACCATAGACCCCGTGATGCTGGCGCCCTGCGGCATGAACTGTATGGTATGCTATCAGCATTGCCGCTGTCAAAAGGCCTGTGAGGGCTGCCATAGCAGCGGGGGACTAAAACCACGGCATTGCCGTCGGTGCCAAATAAAAGATTGCCTTGCCGAAAAACCCTATGATTATTGTTATCAGTGCGGGGATTATCCCTGTAAACAGATAAAAAATCTTGAGAAAAGCTATACGTCCCGCTATGGCGTAAGTCTTATGGAAAATAGCCGTATCGTCAAAGAAGAAGGGCTGGCGGCGTTCATGGCCGCGCAGAAACTGACGTATACCTGCCCGGCATGCGGAGGAATCGTTTCTCTGCACGACGGGGAGTGTACCGAGTGCCGGTTTCCGGTTAAAAAGGGTTAATGCAAAAGGAGACGGCGATCCGCCGTCCCCTGTGATGGGTCTAATTTAAATGGATTCCCGTATCATAATCGCACAGCTCAGCGGGGGAAGATGCAGCCAGTCGGGGTCGGTCCAGCCGTCCCCCAGATTGATGGTGCGGCCCCGCCATTCGGCCGGCAGTTTCACCGTCCGCTCCGCCCCGCCGGCGTTGACGGCGCACAGCAGCGCCTGCGCCCCCTGCGAACGGACAAAACAGACCACCTCTCGGCCGGACGCCACCGGCTCGAACGTTCCCTCTTTGAGGGCGGTGCTGACATGGCGTATCTGTCCGAGCTTGCGGTACCATAAAAGCAACTCCGGGTTCTCGCCGCCCCACGGGTAGCAGCCCCGGTTAAAGGGATCGCGGTAGCCGGCCATCCCTGCTTCGTCCCCATAATAAATACAGGGTACGCCGGGCAAACAATATTGCAGGGTGGCGGCCAGCTTCAGCAGCCGTAGCCCCCGCTGCCGCTGTTCGCCGGATAGCGTCTGTTCCGCCTGCCAGGCGCGGCCGCGGCCGTTTGTCGGCTCTCCGGCCAGCATGGTCAGCGCTCGTTCGGTGTCGTGGGTACCGATATGGTTCATCATCAGCCGCAGCACGGGAGGGGGATAATGCTCCACAATATCGCCCACGGCATGGATGAAATCGATGCTGTCCCCGCCGCGCAGAAAGGACAGGATGGCATCCCGGAAGGGATAGTTCATCACGCTGTCGAGCTGGTCTCCCAGCAGATAGCGGCGGCGGTGTCCATAGCTTTCCTTGCGGCTGGCGTCCTCCCAGACCTCGCCCAGCACCAGCGCGTCGGGCTTTTCGGCCTTGGCGGCTCGCCTCAACTCATCAAGAAAATCATCCGGCAGTTCGTCGGCCACGTCCAGCCGCCAGCCGGAGGCGCCGGCCGCCAGCCAGCGCCGGACGATCCCTCCTTCACCAAGAATATACTCCCTGAACGCCGGATGGCACTCGTTCACCTCCGGAAGGGTGATGAATCCCCACCAGCCGGTGTATTGGTCCGGCCAGTTCTGGAAATGATACCAGGGATAATAGGGGGATTCCAAGGAACGGTAGGCGCCCTCACGCTCGCCGTAGCGGCCGGTACGGTTAAAATACCGGCTGTCCGCGCCGGTGTGGCTGAATACGCCGTCCAAAATAACACGGATTCCCAGCGTGGCCGCTGTGCGGCAGAGGGAGCGGAAATCTTCCTCGTTTCCCAAAAGCGGGTCGATGACTTCGTAATCCGCCGTATCGTACCGGTGGTTGGAATGGGCCTCGAAAATGGGATTCAGATACAGGCAGGTGACGCCCAGATCGGCCAGCCGGTCGAGCCGCTGCTCAATGCCCCTGAGGTCGCCGCCGAAATAATCATTGTTCCGCACCTGTCCGGCTTCATCGGGCCGCCAATGCGGTTGGCCGCCCCAATCCTGCCGCAGGACACGGTCCTGCGGCACCCCTTCTTTGGGAGATCCGGAGGCGGCGAACCGGTCGGGGAACACCTGATACATCACTCCGCCCGCCAACCAGTCGGGCGTGGACAGGTCCGACTGATAGCTCGTAAGCTGCCAGCGCGCGCCGGGGACTTCGGCCACGCCGGCCACACCGCCAGCCAGCCGTGTGAGATAGCGCACATGCCCCGGCAGCTGGAGGGCAAAATCATACCAGTAAAGGGTCGCCTGCGCGGGGGTATAATGGCAGTCCCACCACTCGCGGTCTTCTCCCTCCATACCGGCCCAGAACAGGCCGTATTCCTCTTCCGGCCCCTGATCCGCGCAAATGCGCAGCGCCGCCCCGGAGCAATGCCAATCCCGGGGCAGGCAAATGCGGAAAAACACGGACGTACCTTCGGTGACCGCGCCGGTGGGTGAACGGTATCGGCTGTCACGGGATGCAAAAACCTCCGGCATCGCAATGCCTCCTTTTTTGTCAATGGTTTTTATTATGGCATGTTTTCACAGGCTCTGCAAGTCTCAGTATAAAGGATGATGCGTTATGACTGTTTTATTCGTCTGCACCGGCAATACCTGCCGCAGCCCCATGGCGGCCGCGCTGTTTAAACGGCTTCTCCGGGAGCGGGGACGCGGGGATATCCGGGTGGAAAGCGCCGGACTGGCCGCCAACGGTTCGCCCGCAACGGCGGAAGCGGCGGCGGTGATGGCCGAATGGGGCGAGGATCTCTCCGGCCACCGTTCCCGGCAGGTAACCGCGGAACTGCTGGAGGAAGCCGACGTGATCGGTGTCATGACGCCGTCCCACCGGCAGTTTTTAACCGGAATCGGGATACCGGCGGAAAAGATCATCGTACCCGTGCCCCCCATTCCCGATCCTTTTGGCGGGGATGAGGACGAGTACCGGCAGACGCGGGACGCGCTGCAAAAAGCGGCGGCGGAACTGCTTGACAAGCTGCCCATGGCGGCAGAGGAGCCCGGCTGTACAGTCCGTGCTATGAGGGCGGGGGACGCCCCAGCACTGGCCGGGATCGAGGCCGCCTGTTTTGCCCATCCCTGGTCGCAGGAGGGACTGCGTGAGGAAACCGACAATCCAGCCGCCTGCTTTCTGGTGGCGGAGAAGGATGGAAAGCCGGTGGGATACGCCGGCATGCATATCGGCGGGGAGGAAGGGTTCCTCGCCAATGTGGCGGTCGATCCCGTCTGCCGCCGGTCCGGTGTTGCCAGTGCGCTATTGGAGGCGCTGATTTCTGAAGGCCAAGTTCGCGGCCTCTCCCGTCTGACATTGGAGGTGCGCCTCTCCAATCGGGCGGCAGTGGCGCTGTATGAGAAAAAAGGCTTTCGCAAGGATGGCGTCCGTCCCGGGTTCTACCGTGACCCGACAGAGGATGCCGCCATCTATTCTTATTATTATTAAAGGGGAAACTGCGCTATGAACATTTTGGCCATTGAATCTTCCTGCGACGAAACCGCCGCCGCCGTGGTGAAAGACGGTCGGCGGGCGCTGTCAAATGTAATCGCGTCGCAGGTGGAGGAACATAAGCAGTACGGCGGCGTGGTTCCCGAAATAGCCGGCCGCCGCCATGTAGAGGCGGTTTCCCGTGTGGTACGGCAGGCGCTGGAACAGGCGGATGCCACGCTTGGTGATATGGACGCTATTGCCGTCACCCACGCGCCGGGGCTGATCGGGGCGCTGCTGGTAGGGGTGAATTTTGCCAAGGGTCTGGCCATGTCCTCTGGAAAACCGCTGATTCCGGTACACCATCTGCGGTCGCATATCGCGGCGAACTACCTGGCGCATCCGGACCTTGAACCGCCTTTTCTCTGTCTGGTGGTGTCGGGAGGGCACACCCATCTCGTGATGGCGGAGGATTACACCCGCTTCCGGGTGTTGGGCCGCACCCGTGACGACGCGGCGGGGGAATGCTTCGACAAGGCGGCCCGCACCATGGGGATGCCCTATCCCGGCGGAGTACATATGGACGAGATCGCGGAAACCGGCGACCCGTCCACATTCACCTTTCCCCATCCCCGGGTGGAGGGAAGCGCCTACGATTTCAGCTTTTCGGGGCTGAAAACGGCGGTAATCAACCGGCTTCACCAAGCTGATCAAAAGGGGGAGACGCTTCCCATTCCCGACCTGGCCGCGTCTTTTCGCCGCACGGTGGTGGAAATCCTCTGCGATCACACCCTGCGGGCCGCGGCGGATACCGGCGCGTCCCGTTTGGTGTTGGCCGGCGGGGTGTCCGCAAACCGGGAGCTGCGTCGCCGTATGGAGGCGGCCTGCCGGGAGCGCGGCCTTGCCCTGTACGCCCCGCCGCTGTCCCTTTGCGGGGACAACGCCGCCATGGTGGGCGCGCAGGCATATTACGAGTGGAGAGCGGGACATACCGCCGGATGGGATCTCAACGCCTGCGCGACTATGCCGATTGAGGCCTGAAATTCCCCTTATTCAAACCGATTTTGCAGGATTTGTTGTTAAAATATGCAGGTTTATCAATATTTGTCAAAAAATTATCAATTTATTTACATTTCAGCTATTGCCATTCTCTTTTTAACCCTCTATAATAGGAAGCGTTCACGAAATTTCGGGAAAGGGGATACTATATATGACCAACAACAAATCGGTCCTGTCCTGGATCGAAGAGAAAAAAGCACTGGTCCAGCCGGATAACGTCGTCTGGATTGATGGATCCGAAGAACAGCTGGAGGCCCTGCGTGCTGAGGCCTGCTCCACCGGCGAAATCATTAAATTGAATCAGGAAAAACTGCCGGGCTGCTACCTGCACCGCACCGCTGTCAACGACGTGGCGCGCGTGGAGCACCGCACCTTTATCTGCTCGGAAAAAGAGGAAGACGCCGGCCCCACCAACCACTGGATGGCCCCGGACGAAGCCTACAAAATGCTGTATGATATTGCCCGCGGCAGCTATAAGGGCCGCACCATGTATGTGATCCCCTACTCCATGGGCCCGGTGGGTTCGCCCTTTGCCAAATACGGCATCGAGCTGACCGACTCCATCTACGTCGTGCTGAACATGGCCATCATGACCCGCGTGGGCCAGTCGGTTCTCGACGCGCTGGGCGACAGCGACGATTGGGTGCGCGGCCTGCACTGCAAATGTGAAATTGACGAGGAAAAACGCTATATCTGCCATTTCCCGCAGGATAACACCATCATTTCGGTCAACTCCGGTTACGGCGGAAACGTGCTGCTGGGCAAAAAATGCTTTGCGCTGCGCATCGCCTCCAACCTGGGCCATAAAGAGGGCTGGATGGCCGAGCATATGCTGATCCTGGGCCTGGAAAATCCGCAGGGCGAGGTTAAATACATCGCGGCGGCGTTCCCGTCTGCCTGCGGCAAGACCAACCTGGCCATGCTGATCCCGCCGGAAATCTTTAATAAAAAGGGCTATAAGGTCTGGTGTGTGGGCGACGATATCGCCTGGATGCGGATTGGCCCCGACGGCCGCCTGTGGGCGGTCAACCCGGAGAACGGCTTCTTCGGCGTGGCTCCCGGCACCAACGAAAAATCCAACCCCAACGCGCTGGCGTCCACCCGGCAGGGCACCATCTTCACCAATGTGGTGCACAACCTGGATGACAACACCGTGTGGTGGGAAGGCCTCGACAAAAACCCGCCCAAGAACGCGCTGAACTGGAAGGGCGAGAAATGGGACTGCACCGACGGCTCCAAAGGCGCGCATCCCAACTCCCGGTTTACCGCCCCGGCGAAAAACTGCCCCTGCGTATCGCCTGAGTTTGACTCCGGCGAAGGCGTGCCGATCTCCGCGATCGTGTTCGGCGGCCGCCGCGCGAAAACCGCTCCGCTGGTTTACCAGTCGCGCGACTGGAACCATGGCGTGTTCGTTGGCTCCATCATGGCGTCGGAAACCACCGCGGCCGCGACCGGCGCGGTAGGCGTCGTCCGCCGCGATCCCATGGCTATGCTGCCGTTCTGCGGCTACAACATGGGCGATTACTGGGCTCACTGGATCGAGATGGGCGAGAAGCTGGGCGACAAGGCCCCGAAGATCTTCAACGTCAACTGGTTCCGCACCGACGACGAGGGCAACTTCGTGTGGCCGGGCTTCGGTGACAACATGCGGGTGCTCAACTGGATCATCGACCGCTGCGAAGGCAAAGCCGACGCAACGGAGACGGCCATCGGTTATGTGCCGAAGGCTGAGGATATCAACCTTGAGGGCCTGAACGATTTCGACCGCGAGACGCTGAAATCCATCCTCGAAGTGGATAACAGCCTGTGGGAGTCGGAAATTGACGGCATCAAGGAGTTCTACGGCAAATTTGACAAGACGCTTCCGGCGGAACTGTCCAAAGAGTATCATTTTCAATGTACGGAGGAAGAAGCCCGAAATCTGCTGCCCGAACAGCAGGATGCAGGCGGTTTATTTGACGGCGGTGCATTTTAATGCGGCAGCAATACGAACCATCTGCTGACCGCATCATTGCTCTATATCAGCAGTTAGAGGATGATATTTTGTCGGCGGTCATTCGCAGAATCCTGAAAATGGGGTATGTTTCAGAAGCGTCCAAACATCAGCTGGAAGTCTTACAGGCTGCCGGCTTATTGTATGATGACATTGTGCAGCTGATTGCCGACCGCACAGATGCATGCACAGCACAGGTCAAAGCGTTGTTTGAAGATGCCGGTGTGCAGACAGTTGCCATTGACAACAGCCTGCACGAAGCTGCCGGAGCGTTACCCATTGACATCCGGCAGGACAGCAGCACCCGACAGGTATTAGAAGCCGGATACAAAAAGACACTTGGCACGATGCAGAATCTGGTCAGCACAACTGCAACGCAGGCACAGACCGTATTTATTCAGACCTGTGACCGGATATATATGCAGGTATCCTCCGGGGCGTTCAGTTATCAGGAAGCAATCATGAACGCTCTGCGAGCCTTAGCGGATACAGGGGCAACCGTTTCTTACCCGACTGGACACACCGACCGCATGGATGTTGCTGTCCGGCGGTGCGTGCTGACAGGTGTTAGTCAGACGGCGGCAGCGGTTTCCCTGCGGCAGGCGGAAGATGCAGGCTGCTATCTCATGGAAATCACCGCCCACAGCGGTGCAAGACCTGACCACGCAAAATGGCAGGGGCAGCTTGTCAGTCTGACGGGCAAAGATGTTGGTAAGACCATAGACGGGCTGAAAGTCTGGTCACTGTCTGGCATTGGCTACGGGAGCGGCGAAGGGTTCAAAGGCTGGAACTGCCGCCATAACTGGCATGCTTATTATCCGGGATTAAGCACACCAAATTACACGCCGGAGGAACTGAAAAAGCTGGATGAACCTTGTATTTCGTACAACGGGAAATTGTACACGGAATATGAAATCAGCCAGATGCAGCGAGCACAGGAACGAAGAGTCCGAGCCTGGAAGCGGCGTTGCATCACTGCACAGGAAGGCGTGAACAGTGCCACAGATGAAGCGACCAGAGCGACCGCACAGGCAGAGTTTGACCGGTCAGCACGTTACCTGAAAAACAATGAAGCAAAGCTAAAAGATTTTTGCAGGCAAACCGGACAAGACCGTGACCGGTTCCGGGAACAAGTGCTGGGGTTTGGGCGGTCAGAAGCACAAAGAGCGGTGCATGCTGTGAAGAAAAATGGGTTGACTTCGGGCGACAAGGATGGTATAATAAAAGCACGGAAAGATTCTGCAAATAATAGCAAAATTAAATGGAATCGAAAAGGTGAAAATCTTAATTCTGAACAAAAACGAGAATTAAGAAATTATGCAGAATCAAAAGGTATTGTTTTAACCGGATATGCTAAAACTGATGTTGATGTTTCTTTGATGAAGGAAGTTATGGATGATGCGGGTTCTCTTTTGCAGAGATTCCCGGAATTAAGAGGGACAAAAGAAAAACCATTCACTTTGAAAGTGGTCAATGGAATGGATGCAAACGATTTCGCAATGACATCGACTGGAAATGACAGCCATGTGATTCAGCTGAACGCTAATGCTTTTCGAAATCGAGAAAAACTTGCTGAAGAATATCAGAAACTTGTGGATCAAGGCTGGTTCGTAAAAGAAACAACTTATCATTCTATTGTGCTTCATGAGATGGGGCATATGTACGCAAATGTGCATAAAATAAATATCATGGATGTTTGTAAAAAAGTATTGCTTAATTTCAGCCAAGAAAAAATATTGATATATGTAAGCGAAAATTTATCGGAATATGCTACTGCTTTTGATGACGGAACAGAAATTATTTCTGAGGTTTTTTCAAGTTATTTCGGTGGAAAACCAAGCACATTTGAAAATGAATTTATCAAATTTATAGAAGGAAGTGAGAGGTATGACGGCAAATAGAGAACGTATGTATTGGCATTCTAATAAAGAATGGTGGTTTTATAATGATAAAACAGAAAAAATAGAGCTTACCGAAAAAGCACCTCCAGAAGCTGTTGAAAGCTTTAAAAAATGGAGAGAATCGAAAAAAGGAAAATTTTTAAAGTAATTGATTAAAGCATCTCACAGAGGTGCTTTTTTCATGCTTAAATATCAGTTAAGTGGTTTTAAAACAGCGTTGGAAAGGAAGAAATTTGATGAAAAAGAAATGGATTGCGGTTCTGGCTGGACTTGCTTGCTGTGCGGTTGCCTTTACAGGGTGCAGAGAATCCACTCGTGCGAGATACAATGTACAAAAGCAAGCGGACTATTTTAATGTAGAACGAAGGCTGACAGTTATCAATGCCCGTTCTGATAAACCTGTGTTGGAGATGGTCGGCTATTTTTCTATTTCCAATAATGATGATAATGAACTTGTTGTCACACTGGAAACCGGACAAAACGAATACAAAGTTAACTATGTTTACCTGAACGAATGGACGATTTATACAGTTGAAGACATTAGCGGAGCACATGTTGACCCGTATCACTACGAAATCAACTTTTTACCGGAAATGATTCAGCCTTTTACAATTGTTTCTAAAGATTGAAACCGCTGCACGCCAGCACAATTCAAACATATAGAGCATCCGAAAGGGTGCTATTTTTATACCCAAAATCAGAAAGGAGCAGGCATATGACTATTGAAATCACGGGTACGCAGGAAGAAGTAACCGCATTTCTTCACAGCATGGGCGAAAGCTGGATCACGCTGGAAGAATTGCAGGAACAGGAGGAAGAACATGATTGACCAGAAGTTTTTAGAAAGCCTTGGTGTGACGGATGAAAGTGCGGTGCAGAAGATCACCGAAACTTACACTGCCGACATCCAGGCAGAACAGGACGCTGCAGCAGCCACCAAAACACAGCTGGCAGAAGCCAACAAGACCATCCAGTCTTACAAGGATCTGGACATTGAAAGCATTCAGAAATCTGCTGCCGACTGGCAAAAGAAGTATGAGCAGGCAGAGGCTGACCGCAAGGCGAAGGAATACAGTGCCCGTCTGGATCAGTTTGTCCAGCAGCAGGGCATGACCAATGCCGTATATGCAGACTATCTAAAACGACAGTTGCTGGATAAAAAGCTGCAGTTTGATGACAAAGGTGAGCTGATCGGCGGAACAGAGGCGGTGCAGGAACTGAAAAAGACCTGCCCGGATGCATTTTTGCTAAATCCAAATCATCCGGCGGTTGCCCCGACATCACACAGCACACCGCAGGCAATGGATGGTGTCGAGTCTGCCTTTTACGCTATGAACCCAAATTTGAAACACAACTAATGGAGGAATTTACTTATGGCACATGCTTTACAGGAACGATACTCGAAGCTGGTAGACGAAAAGCTGCGTGCGACGCTCGTCACCAAGGACAATCTCATTTTTAACAACCGCTACGAAGGCGACCCGAAAGCCGGTATGGTAAAGGTGCCGGTACGGGACACTGAGGTGGAAGTGAAAAAGTATGACCGGCAGAATGGTGTAGACATTTCTGCTGGTTCTACAACCTATTTCAATCTGCCGATTGACAATGATGAAGCGGTTAATGAAATGATTGACGGTTTTGAAGCAGCTGCTGTGCCGGACGGCATCAAGGCGGAACGGCTGGACAGTGCTGGTTACTCCCTGGGGCTGTCTATGGATACGAAATCTATCCGAGCACTGGAAGAAACAACTGGTATCACCATTGCAACAACGAAAACCGCCTGCACCGACAGTACCGCATATAAGGCAGTTCTGGCTGCGAAACGGACACAGTCCCGAATGGGCGTGCCGAACGATGGACGGCGTTGGCTGATTGCTTCTCCGGAATTTATGGAAGTCCTGCTGGCGGATGACCACTACATCCGGCAGGGCGATTTATCCCAGGAACTGGTGCAGTCTGGCGTAGTCGGCAGAATCGCAGGATATAACGTCTTTGAATCCAACAACACGATGTTCGAGGATACTACAATTGTCGGCGGCAAGAAGACCACCACAGAATTTATTTGTGGTCACCCAAACTGGTGCCATCGGGTGCAGGAATGGTCTGTTCCAGTCGCCATCAACAATCTGACAAACAAGTACATCGGATCTTCTGCGGTACAAGGTCGAAAGGTCTATGGGATTGGTATCTCTAAGCCGAAAACCGTCTATGTTAAGCGAACCGAGGTATAAGGATGGCAGTCTATGCAGATTTTCCCTATTACCAAGACTTTTATTGCGGCACGGTGTTTACAGATGCGGCAGCATCTGTTTTCAGTTCAAATGGCGAATCTACGCTTTTCATTCCAAATGAATCAAGATC
>URYP01000067.1 GCA_900552115.1 uncultured Oscillospiraceae bacterium
CGCATCGAAGGCGAAGATCGAGATCGCCAAGTCGAAGATCGACGGCCTTTGATAAAAATTGCCGGCCACCTGATCGGTTTTCAATATATTGATAAAGGCTTTGGGGTCGATCTGTCGCACCTGCCGCGCGATTTTTTTAACCTCGTCCCCGGCAATAACGGAATAAATCATGGAGCGGGGTTCGCCGTTATACAGGCCGGTTCCCTGGAACAAGGTGGCCCCATGGTGCGTCAGATCCTTAATCTGTTCGTATATCTGCTCCGAACGGTCCGAGATGATAAACAGCGTCGTGCGTTTATAGCGCGGATTCAGCATCCTCACAATCTGTGTCGAGGCAAACTGGAAAATGATCGAGTACAGCGCTTTGTCCCAGCCAAACAGCAGGCCGGCAATCCCCAACATTACGGCGTTGCCGAAAAGCACATAGTTCCAGGCGTCGACGTTCAGGCGCTCAGATACGGCGACCGCGATAAAATCCGTGCCGCCGCTGGTGGCCCGACCCAACAGGCAGAGGCTGATGGCAAAGCCGTTGATTATACCGCCAAATACACAAATCAGCAACACGTCGTCGGTCAGCGGCATAGATGGGATAATATCGGTCAGCACGCTGGTCAGCACAATCATGACGCAGGAATAGACGGTAAACCGTTTCCCGATCAGGCGAAAACTGATGACAGCCGGGACCGCATTAAGCAGAAAGTTGATGACGGAAAAAGGCAGCGTGACATGGCCGTATTGCTGCACGCTGCGCTGGATAAGCAGCGTTAGGCCATTAAAGCCCCCCGGGAACAGGCCGCCCGCTTCCACAAAGCTTTTGATATTGACCGCCATGATGACCGACGCCACCAGGATCAGTCCCATACGACCGGCAAAACCAAGCAGCCTGCTGCGTATGTCTTCCTTACCCCACAGGGAAGACGGGCGTTTATCGGTATCCATACAGCGACTCCCTTCTCATCGACAAATCCGTACCGAACGGACTCAGGCCAGTGTCTGTGTATTCATTAAATTGATAACCAGCGCCAGCGTCAGCAAAAGAATAAAGCCGGTACAGCAGATAATAAACGCCCGCCGGGAGCGTTTTTCCGTGATTCGCTGAGCGGTAAATCCAATAAGCAGGCAGGCGATCAGAGAGGCCACCACGTTGATGATAATTCGCAAGTCCACAGCCGTCATCGGAAAAACCATGGCCAACCAACCGGCCAGTCGCCCGCTGACCACATAGGCCAGGGGCTGGATCAGCAGCGGGCCGGTCGCCACCGCATAATTATTTTTTTCCGACCGCATAAAAACAAGCATCATTACTACCAGAACGATTACGATGCTCCAACAGGCGAACATCATCCCCGACATGGCCGTCGATGCGGCGGCGGTAAGCAGCTGTAAAGTCATAATTGGTCTCCTTTCCTCTGTGTCCGCAACGGGTCCCCCGCCATGAGGCGGATACTGCCGGCCGGCCGAATTGCGAGTACGCGGCAACAGCCGGGCGTTAGGGCGGCCTCCATGGCCGCCGTCAGATCCGCTGTCCGTTCGGCCGGCACCAGCGTTTGTATGCAACCGCCGAAACCGCCTCCATGGACGCGGAAGGCGCCTTCCTCTCCCAGTATCTGCTGTGCCAGGCACAGCGCCACAGCCATTGGCTGGCTCTCGGGCTGCCCGGGCGGCGATATATTTTGCAGGTATTCAAAAGAAGAATGGCCGGACAAGCGCACCTGCTGTAAAAACATTGCTAAATTTCCCTGTTCCAAAGCGGCGGTTTCCCGTTCGACCCGCTCGTTTTCCATAAAAAAGTGGAAAGCCCGCAACACGGCTCGGTCGCCGCAGCGCCGGCGGATATCCGACAGCCGACTGAGCAAATCCCGCCGGCTGGTATCCGCGAGCCGGGTTCCGCCGAGCGCCTCGGCGACAGCCCGCATCTCATGGGGAATGGACGCATAAGCGTCGGTCAAGGACGCATGATCTCCACCGACGTCAATCATGCACAGGCGATAGCCGGTGCGTTCCCAGTCAAACGCTATCCGGCGAATCTCTGGATGCTGCGGATGGGCAAAATTTACCGCTACCACGCCGCCCGCCGCACAGGCAATCTGATCCATGAGCCCGCTGGGTTTGTCAAAATACTCGTTTTCCGCATAACCACCGGCTATGGCCAGCGTTCTATAATTCAGCATGCCCTGATTATAGGCATAATTAAACACCGCGCCGATCAAAATTTCAAACGCGGCTGATGACGACAGACCGGAGCCGATGGGGACACGGGCGTCGGTCACCGCTGCAAAGCCGCCGACGCGGGCGCCTTCGCGCTTGAGACCGGCGGCCACGCCGCGCACCAAAGCCGCCGACGTCCGCCGTTCTTCCGGGCGGGCTTCCAGCCGGTCCAGACACAGGGTCACCGCCGGCTGGCCGGATGAATGGATGGCCACCTCCCCGTTTGGGCGGCGGCCGGCTACAGCCAGAATATCCGCATCCACACTGGCGGCCAGCACCCGGCCGCCGTTGTGGTCGGTATGGTTGCCCCCCAATTCGGTACGCCCCGGCGCGGAGACGACCAGCAGGTCGTCCTCTTCACCGAACGCACATTGATACTGTGTGAACAGACTTAACAGCCTTTCCCTCGCGTCCTTAAGCGCCTCATGTCCGTATAGGTTCAGCAGGGCCGTGTCGTAACAGCCCGCATGCAAATCCTCTATAGCCTGCATAGCCGTCCTCCTTTTGGTTTATTCCGCCTGGCTGGGCGATCTGCCAACAATGCGGCGGTAGGCCCGGTAAAAAGAAGAATAGTCGCCGAAGCCGCAGCGTGCCGCCGTGTCCTCGGCCCCCTCCCCCTCCTGAAGATACTGCCGGGCGAGCTGGATGCGTTTACGGGTAATGTATTCCATAGGCGCCATGCCCATGGCCGCTTTAAATACCCGGCTGATATGCGGCTTGGTCATGAATACCTGTTCACTGAGGATGTCCAGGCTCAGCGGCCCTGTCAGATGTTCATGGATATACTGGAGCATTTGCTCCACCAGCGGCGGCATATGCTCGCCGCCGATAAACCGGATGCGGTCGTCCGCGAATACCGCCACATAGGTAAGAAGCTCGCCCAGCAAAAACAGGCTGAGTGTCCGCCGGGACTCTTCCGGCAGGCGGACCGCCGTATCCAGGCGGTAAAACAGGTCGGTGAACAGCTCCCGGTCGGGCCGCAGGAGATTATAGGTGCCCGCCTGCCGGTCGCTGAAAGGGACCAGCAGCTTGGGATACTCCTTCATGAGCGTACCGTTAAAATGCAGGCAGTAGCGTTCGTATCCGCCGGGAGCCGTGGGAATAAACCGATGGTGTTCCCCCGACCGCAAAAGGAGCAGATCGCCCGGAGCCAGCTTATACAGGGTGTTTTCCACTAGAAAATTGCCGTCGCCGGCCACAAAAAAATAAAGTTCGTGCATCTCATGGCAGTGACGGGCAAAATTATGCTCCTGCGGATTGTTCTCATAGGAATGATGATAGGAAAACCCTTCATATGTAAGATTCTGCGAACTTTTCATCATTCCCCTCCTATAAGAATACAGATCATTTGAACCGTCCGAAAAAATGACGTTGCCGGCCTCCGACGGCAGGCGCCGCACATCGAAGCGCGCCGGCGCTGCGGGGAATGGTTGGCGCAGCGTGTATTTGCGTCGCTCGACAGGCATTCTTCCCATAACTCAAAGCTACGCCTTGAGGCTATGGGTATAGTAGCATGGAATATCAATATTTGCAAGGTATCGATCAACAAGTGCAATAGAAAAATACAGGCGGGTGTGCTATTCTTAGGATGATTTTGCAGCGGATTCATCGCTTTGCGATTCATCCGCTGCCTGAAAAGGAGAGGAAAACATGAACCGGTTTTATGACGACGGCCTGTTGCTGCATGGCGATACGGCCCAAAAACTATATCAGGAGTGTGCCGCGGGCAAGCCTATTATCGATTATCACTGTCATTTGAATCCACAGGAAATCTATGATAACAAGCCCTTTTCCAACTTGGGCGAGATGTGGCTGGCGGGCGACCATTATAAATGGCGCGCCATGCGCCAAAATGGCATCGACGAACGGCTGATTACCGGTGAAACCGGGTATAAGGAAAAATATCTGGCGTGGAGCGGGGCGGTTCCGTATATGATCGGCAGCCCTCTCTATCACTGGACGCAGATGGAGCTGGCTCAGATTTTTGACATCCGCCGCCCCCTCACCCCGGATTCAGCGGAGGACATTTGGGACGAAACCTCCCGGCGGATGGCGGACGGCTCGTTGACGCCCCGCAGCCTGATCGCCCGGTTCGATGTGCAGGTAATCTGCACCACCGATGATCCCTGCGACGATCTTGGATACCACAAGCGGCTGGCCGGAGAACCCGACCTGCACGCGAAAGTCCTCCCCACCTTCCGCCCGGATAAGCTGTATACCGGCCTGGGAACGCCGGATTTCCCAGCCTACGTAAAACGGCTGGGAGAAGCCGCTTCCGTGCCGGTTAAAACTTTTGACGATTTTCTGGCCGCTGTGGAAAACCGGCTGGATTATTTTGTATCCTGCGGGTGTGTGGTCTCCGATCATAGTATTGGCCATGTGCCGACCCGGCGGGGCTCCAAAACCGACGCGGCACACGTCTTTGACGCCGCCATGGCCGGGCAGCCCCTATCGGAAGCGGAGCTGGAACCCTATCTCGATTATCTGCTGCGCGTACTGGCCGGGTTCTATCGCGCCCGCCATATGGTGATGCAGCTGCATATGTCCCCTATCCGTAACGCCAGCCGCGTAATGTTTGAAAAACTGGGCCCCGATCATGGCTTCGATACGGTAGGCAGCATCGTGTCCCCGGAGGATCTCTGCCGGCTGCTGGGCGATATCGAAATGGAAACCGGCCTGCCCAAGATGGTGCTGTATTCCCTCAATGCGGCCTCCAATGAATCGATTATTACCGCGCTGGGAAGCTTTGCAGGCGAGGTGCCAGGCAAATTGCAGCTCGGCTCCGCCTGGTGGTTTGCCGACCATGTGGACGGCATTGAGCGGCAGCTCCGGCTCACGGCGGCCAACGGCGCGCTGGGACGGTTTATCGGCATGCTGACCGATTCCCGCAGCTTTACGTCCTATGTCCGGTTCGATTATTTCCGCCGCATTCTCTGCAATATCATCGGCCAGTGGGTGGACGGCGGCGAATATCCGGACGATAAGTACCTGCGCCAGTTGACAAAGGGCATTTGTTATCAGAATTCCCGGGAGTTCTTTGGATTTTAAATACCATACAGGAGGTCTGCATTATGATTGTCGGAGCACAACTCTACACCCTGCGGGATCATATTGAAACCGAAGAAGGGGTGCTGTCCACCTTTGCCCGCCTGAAAGATATGGGCTTCACCCACATTCAGGTATCGGGTATGAAAGCCCCGCTCAGCCCCGCCCGCCTGCGGGAAATCGCCGACGACAACGGCCTGTCGATCGTGCTGACCCACACCGATCCGAACCGTATCCGCAGCCACACGCTGGACGTTATCCGGGATCATGAAATCATGGGCTGCACCCATGTGGGCATCGGCTGCCGCCCCGGCGACTATAAGGAAACGGCGGAGGATTACCGGCGGATGATTGCGGACTTTACCCCCGCGGCCAAGCTGCTGAAAGAACACGGCATGAAGCTGCATTACCACAACCACTCGTTTGAATTCGAGAAAATGGACGGCGGCAAAACCGGCTTTGACATCCTTACCACCGAGACCGACCCGGACCTGTGGGAATTTACCGTTGACACCTACTGGGTGCAGGTGGGCGGCCGCAATCCGGCCGCCGTGATCGAAAGCCTGCCTGGTCGGGTAAGCGCGGTGCATATCAAGGATATGGCCATTGTCGGCGGCGGACAGCGTATGGCCGCCGTAGGCGAAGGCAACCTGGATTTTGCCGCCATCATGGACGCCTGCAAAAAAGCGGGAACCGAATGGGCTTTAATTGAACAGGATGATTGCTACGGCGAGGATCCCTTTGACAAAATGGGAATCAGCCTGCGCAACGCCTCAACTTACCTATAACGGGGTGTCATGATGGCTGATTATATTCTGTCCGCCTTCGCGGACGAAGCGGCCCCGGATTTGAAGGGGCAGATGGATGCCTGCGAGCGCAACGGCATCCGGCATATAGAAATGCGGTTTATCGATACCAAGTCCATCGCCGACCATACGGTACAGGAATGCCGCGAGATCCGGAGGCAACTGGACGACCGGGGGTTTGAGCTGTCCGCTATGGGGTCGCCCTATGGCAAAATCAGTATAAAAGACGACTTTGCCGCCCATCTGGAAACATTCAAACGGGGATTGGACCTGTGCCATGCCCTGCGGACATCCCGTATCCGCATGTTCAGCTTTTACATGCCGGAGGGCGAGAATCCGTCGGATCATCGCTCCCAGGTGATGGAGCAGCTGGCGATTCTGGCGGAGGAAGCCCGGAAAGAAGGGCTTACCTGCTGCCACGAAAACGAAAAAGGCATATATGGCGACACGGCGGAGCGTTGTGCTGACATCGCCCGCACCCTGGGCGGGGCTTTATCCTTTGTTTTTGATCCGGCCAACTTTGTCCAGTGCGGTCAGCCGGTAAAAGAGGCTTACGATACGCTGGAGCCCCATGTGCTGTATCTGCATGTGAAAGACGCCCGGCATTCGGACGGCGTCGTCCTGCCCGCCGGCGAGGGGGACGGCGATCTCCCTTATGTACTTGACCGGTTTTTGCAGAAACCGGGCGAGCACATTCTGACACTGGAGCCCCACCTGATGGCTTTCCCGGGGTTTGCAAATTTGGAGCGGCCGGAAGAGATGGCGGAGAAAAAAGCCGGCGGATTTGCCGAGACCAACGCCGCGTTCGATCAAGCCTGCCGGGCGCTGCAACAGCTACTGTAGAAGCCCTTATCATCAATAAAAGGAAGAAGGTTGAAACACGTGGATAATGTACGTATGGGTATTATCGGCATCGGCAATATGGGTCATTGCCATGCGGAAAACATTGTGGCCGGGAAAATTGACGGCATGGTGCTGACCGCGGTAGCCGACATTAAGCCGGAGCGGCTGGAATGGGCCAAAGAAAAGCTGGGCGAGAATGTCGCCCGCTTCGCCACGGCCGAGGAACTGATGGACAGCGGCTTGGTGGACGGCATCATTATTGCCGTGCCCCACTATTTTCACCCGGTCTATGCCATCCAGGCCTTTGAAAAAGGGCTGCATGTCGTCTGTGAAAAACCAGCCGGGGTGTATACCAAAGCCGTGCGTGAGATGAACGAGGCAGCAAAAAAGAGCGGCAAAACTTTTGCTATGATGTTCAATCAGCGCACCGATCATATTTACCGCAAGATGAAAGAAATCGTCGATTCCGGCGAGATGGGCGCCATCAAACGCACCAACTGGTTGATTACCGACTGGTATCGCTCCCAGGCCTATTACGACTCGGGCGATTGGCGCGCCACCTGGACCGGTGAAGGCGGCGGCGTCCTGATGAACCAGGCACCCCATAATCTGGATTTGTGGCAGTGGATTTGCGGTATGCCGAAAAAGGTGCGGGCTTTCTGCCACAACGGCAAGTGGCATAATATAGAAGTGGAGGACGATGTAACCGCTTATGTGGAATATGAAAACGGCGCAACCGGCGTGTTCATCACCACCACGGCCGACTGCCCCGGTGACAACCGCTTTGAAGTGATGTGCGAACGCGGCAAGATTGTCTGTGAGAGCGGCAAGCTGACGGTTTATAAGCTGAATCAAAGCGAACGCGACTTCTGTTTTGGTACGACGGAGGGGTTCAAATCGCTGGAGCATGAGACGTATACGCCTGAAACAGATGGGCAAAACGATCAGCATATCGGCGTGCTGCGGGCGTTTGTCGGGAACGTGCTGCGGGGTGAACCGCTGGTGGCGGACGGCAGCGAGGGCATCAACGGCCTGACGTTGTGTAACGCGATGTATCTGTCCTCCTGGCTCGACCAGACCATCGAGCTGCCGCTGGACGAGGATTTGTTCCTTAACGAACTCAATAAGCGCCGCGCGGCCTCTCGGCGCAAGGACAACGTCGTGGAACAGGTGGCGGATTTATCCGGTACCTACGGGACACATTAACCCGGATAGGGACCGTTCATTTGCTCCTCTATATTACTACCTAAAAAACATATTATTTTCAAACAAGCTGTCACAATTGTGGCAGCTTGTTTGTTTTATTATATGAAGAAGACTAATACCATATCTTTGTCATTCGCATAGTATGTGATAGACAGATATTGATAAATTGACCAAAAGTATATCCGGGCAATTGCGCTATCTATTAACAGGAATTGCCAGATAAAAAGCTATTTTTCGTCAACAAGGCCGTTTAACTCCTTTTGACAATATGTAAGATTGCCCTTATAATCATTGTATATAATCAATATATTTTTATAAATTTCACAATATAATTGGAGGGATGCATTTTGAAAGCAAAATGGATTAGTGGAGCTATGGCGTGTATTCTTGCCGTGACCTTGTGTTCCTGCGGCGGCGGGGCCGACAGCCCGGCCAGCGGCCGGACGACGGGAAACAGCCAGAGCGATACCACGAACGATGGTACAAAGACAAACACAAGCACCGGAGGCGCATCGGAGGGGGGCAGCACCACGAAATCCGATAACACACGCACAAACACCAGTACTCGGAATTCTTCTGATACCACCACGTCCACGAAAAAACCGGAAGCCGGTTCGCCGGTTTCCGCGACGCCGCAACCGATTGTTTTTACGGAATCGGATACACAAGGAGATCGTATTCCGTTCACTGTAAATGAAAAATCTTTGTATACTCGAGGAAAGTGGAAATCGCATATTGCTGTGGTCCGGTCGTTTGAAGAATTAAAAGAGCTTTACGAAGGGGATATCTCTGCCGATAAAAGAAGCAATCAAGATAATTACATTCAATCGTACAACAAATCCTACTTTACAGATAACGCCCTCATTGTTCTGTGTATAGAACGAAGCAGCGGCGCTCTCGGCCAGAAAGTGGATAAGATCACTATGAAAAGCAACCAGCTGTATATAAAACTGAATTGGGATGTCAAAAACGATCAAGGGTCGATTTCCAACATTGGTACATCGCGAACACTAATTGAAGTGAAAAAAACAGACATTGACAATATTAAAGATATTCTTATTTTTAAAGCGGAGCAAGATTAATTAATCCGCATAGCGATAGTTTCAGAAGTAGAAAATAAGGAGTTAATCGTTATGTCAAAAATGAAACGTGGTTTATTAATTATTCTTTCGAGTTTTTTTCTTCTTCCCTATGGAACCATCTTGGACGGCAAAGCTAGTGCGGAAGATGAGACAAATACCCATCCGTCTTCTATATCCGTAAAAGAAGATTTTGCAGACGACAGTGTACTGGTGGTATATAAAAAAGAATCCGGCAAGAATTTAGAAGATATAACAGCACAGGATTTTCCTAATGTAGCCGTATCATCCGTTAAAGAACTAACAGACGGTACAAAAACGGAAATACGTCAAAAGCAGGAAGCCCTAATCCAAAATCTGCAACGCGCTTCGATGCACAGTGCGTCTTTAACGGTTAACTCCCAACAGATTTTAGAATCAGAAATAGACGAACTTGAAAAATTACAGAACAACTATAATCAGATTGTAGAAATCACGCTGGCCGACAAAAGCAAACAAAATGTGCTTGAGACAGTCAAAAAGCTAGAAAAACAGGATGATGTGCTTATCGCACAGCCTAACTACCTGTATACTTTGTGTGCTATGCCCAATGATCCTGACGCCTATCAGGATTCCACCAGTCTTTTGAATCTTGAAAAAGCCTGGGACGTTGCAACGGGCAGTTCCAGCGTCGTGGTTGGCGTAATGGATTCCGGTATCGATTACAAGCATCCCGACCTGGCTGGCCGGATCGACGTGACATTGAGCAGGGATTTCACGGGAGAAAACAAACCCCTGGAGGATCCGTGCCTTGATGACTATGGCAATCTGATGGGACACGGTACTCAAGTCGCTGGCATTATTGGCGCTGTCGGGAACAACGGTCTCAACATTTCAGGGGTATGCTGGAATGTTAAAATTGCCAGCCTGCGAGTATTAAACAAGTACGGCAGAGGTAACTCGAGTGCCTTGGTGCAAGCCATTGATCACGCGCGTACAAAACAGATACCGATTTTAAATATCAGTTCCGCTGGTTATGCATACGATTCCGCTCTTAAGGCGCAAATCGACAATTTCCCCGGAATGATTGTCTGTTCTTCTGGTAATGATTCTAACAATAACGACAGTTCTCCCATTTACCCAGCCTCATACGACAGCCTCAATATCCTATCCGTTGGATCAACAAACTATGAAGACAGTATGTCTGATTTTTCAAACTATGGCAAAACCAGTGTAGATCTAATGGCTCCAGGAGAAGACACATATACCATTGCTCCGCACACGGTTACCACACAATCAGTAGCATTTAACGGGACATCTGCCTCCGCACCCTACGTAGCAGGTGTAGCCGCATTAATTAAAAGTAAGTATCCTGATTATACAACATCGCGAATTCGAACCAGAATTTTAACCGGCGTTGATAAAAATTCCAGTTTAACATCCAAATGCGTCAGCGGGGGACGTCTGAACGCATATAACGCCCTAAAAACGACGGCGAATTATTTCACCGTATCTTATAACGCGAATGGCGGCTCCGGTATAATGACGGATACACGGGTCTATTACGGCGAGACAACGGCAACGAAAGAGAGCGCTTTTTCACGTTCCGGGTACGAGTTTGATTGCTGGTACATTAAGCGCAGTACGGATAACAAGTGGCGTTACCGTAACCCCAGCAATACGTCCCAGACCGGTTGGTATACCGAAGGCTCTCAACCGTCCGGATGGGTAAAATTCCCTTATAGCAACGCTACTACTGTTTCGACAACCACCAGCACCCCAGGCGAAATCATCACGTTCTATGCACAGTGGAAAAAGTATTTTACGGTAGCCTATAACGCGAACGGCGGATCTGGTTATATGTCCAGCACCCGTGTTATATATGGTGAAACTACAGGAACCACTTCCAACACCTTTACGCGGGCTGGATACGATTTTGACTGTTGGTTTATAAAGCGCAGTACGGATAACAAGTGGCGCTACCGCAACCCCAGCAATACATCACAGACTGGCTGGTATACCGAGGGAGCGCAGCCTTCCGGCTGGGTCAAATTCCCCTACAGCAACGGTACTACCGTTTCGACGACCACCAGCAATCCGGGCGAAACCATCACATTCTACGCGCAGTGGAAAAAGTATTTTACGGTAGCCTATAACGCGAACGGTGGTTCCGGTTCTATGGCCAGCACCCATGTTGTTTATGGTGTGACGACAGCTACCCGTCAAAACACCTTTACGCGTTCCGGATACACGTTCAATTGCTGGTACATCAAGCGCAGTACGGATAACAAGTGGCGCTACCGCAATCCCAACGATACGTCTAAGTCGGGTTGGTATACCGAGGGGGCGCAGCCTTCCGGCTGGGTCAAATTCCCCTACAGCAACGGTACTACCGTTTCGA
>URYP01000068.1 GCA_900552115.1 uncultured Oscillospiraceae bacterium
ACAATCCCATGCAGGACGGGCCCCTGTTGGCGGTCATGCTCTCCCCGGTGGGCGGGTTTATTCCGGACGACCTGGCGGCCATCCGCTCCGAAAAACGGCAAATACCCCTGTATGCCGCGGTGCGCCGGTCGGCCCGGGATTCATCCGATCCCGCACTGGCCCGGCGGTGCGCGGATTTTTTGGAGCGGATGGAGTATTACCGGCGGCTTGCCGCCGGTCTTCCTGCTGACCAGTTTGTTCACCGGCTGCTGGAGGAAACCGGACTGACCGCGTTTTACAGTGTGCGGTCCCACAGCGAGCAGCGCATCGCCAATCTGCGGCGATTACACGAATATGCCCGGCAGTTTGAGCAAGGGCGCTTCCGCGGCCTGTCCGCTTTTGTCCGTTATCTGGACCGGCTGGAACAGCAGCACATGGATTTGTCCGCGGCCTCGACCCTGTCCGAGCACGCCAACGTGGTACGGGTTATCAGTATTCACCATTCCAAAGGGCTGGAATTTCCAGTCGTGTTTCTCGCGGGGCTGGGACACGCGTTTAACCTGGATTCAACCAAAGGGGCTCTGCTGATGCAGGCACAGATGGGCATCGGCCTCGTGCGACAGGATCCGGAAACCCGCAAGCAGTTCCCCACCTTGCCCCGGCAGGCGGTTTCGCTGGCCATACGGCAGGCGGAACGGGCGGAGGAACTGCGCGTGCTGTATGTGGCCATGACCCGCGCCAAAGAAAAACTATGCCTTGTCATGACGGCGAAAGATCCCGTGTCCCGTCTGACAAAACTGGCTTCATCACTGAATGAAACGGCTGTTCTGCCCGCGCATACCCTGTTGGCGGCTCAGTGCCTGGGCGACTGGCTGCTGCTGGCCGCTTTGCGCCATCCATCGGGCGGCTTTTTCCGCAAGCTGGCGGGAGAAGAGGCGCTGGGGAACCTGCCATCGGCTACTGCCTGGAAAATGGAAATTTGTCCGGCGCCCGCCGCCGAAGAAGAGCAGGAAGAGGCGGTTACAGCAGCCGTGGACCCCGCCCTTATCTCACAACTGAAGGAACGTTTCCAGTTTGTGTATCCTTATGCGGCCTTGACGCAGATACCCTCCAAGCTGGCGGCGTCCGCGCTGTCGCATCAGGCCATGGCGGCCGATCACATTGCGGAACAGCGGCCTTCTTTTTGGGAAAAGCAGCCGCTTTCGGCGGCCGAGCGCGGCACGGCCATGCATACATTTATGGAGCATGCCGATTATCTGCGTGCTAAAGAGAACGCCGCGCGTGAAGCCGACCGGCTGCTGGCGGCAGGCATACTTTCTGAGGATCAGCGGCAAAGTCTGAATATGCGCCGGCTGGAGCGATTTTTTGGAAGTCCACTTTGCCGGCGGATGCTGCAGGCGCCGGACTGGCGGCGGGAACAGCGCTTTACGGTGGATATCCCCCTGCCCTTTTTCGGCTATACCCTGCCGGACGGGCAGGAGCAAGAACGCATTGTGGTACAGGGAATTGCGGACAGCGTCTTCTTGGAAAACGGCGGCTGGGTGATTGTGGATTATAAAACCGATACCGTGTCTTCGGATGACGAGCTGGCCTCCCGGTACCGGGAGCAGCTGCGCATCTATGCCTATGCCCTGGAACGGGTACTCCGCCGCCCTGTGCGGGAATGTTGGCTGTATTCGTTTTCACTAAACCGGGCGGTACGTGTGGAGACGTCTGAATGGTAACGGCATTCGCCCTTTCCTTTTAGTAAAGATAGTATAAACCGAACCCCCGCGTAAAAACGCAGGGGTTCGGTTTAGTCTTTATTCAGCCCGTTTAGCCCACGATATGAAAAATATCGTCCTCCCGGAAAGGACAATCATCATCCGCCAGCAGGTGGATACGGTTGGAGCAGAGATGGGATATCCGCACCGCCACATTGTCGAGTCGGCGGCCATCCGGCGTTTCGAGCGAGATAACCTGTCCTTCCAGCAGCGACAGGGTCGAAGCATCCTCCGGCGGCATATGAATATGCGGCTGCGGAATCATCACGCCGGTCTCGAGCGAGGCTTCTCCGGCCTCTCCTTTCAGGGTCACGCCGCCTGCTGTTCCGTGACCGGACAACTCCACTTTGGCGTCCACGCCCAGTTTTCGGGCCTGGGCCGGTGTCAATTCCACCTGTGTACGGGGCGCGGAAGGTCCCAGAATGGGCAATTCCACGGATTCACCGCTGGGGCCGGTGACCATTACCGATTGCACCGCCATAAATTTTCCGGGCATATCGGTGGGAACGCGGGACGTCAGCTTCGCCGTTTCTCCAAATAACGTCCGGATCATCTTTTTGGTCAGGTGCACATGCGGCTCCTGCAGGGTAATTTCCAGTTGTTGGCTGTTCATAACAATAGAGGTCTCCTTTGTTCAGAGAGTGACGATCTGGCCGCGGGACACTACGGCAACGCTGCGGACATCCGGTTCATCGGTATAAAAAGCGATGGTCTTTTCTTCGTCCGGATCCAGTTCAGCGCGGCGATTGGCATACAGGCGGTCGTTTACATAGAAGTCGGCGCTGAGAATGTCGGTCATTCCCCCCGCGTTGCGGGCGGTCAGGACATACGCACCGTTTTCCTGCCGAAGGGACAGGACAAAATCAGCCTCCAGGTCATAATCATAGGTAAACTCGCCCATGACGCCCTCGGTTTCATCCGCATAGGCAATGCGCGCCTTGCGGTATTCGTTGCCCTCGTTGCAAGCCGGCGACATGCCACCCACAAAGACACGGAACACACCTTTTTCCACCCGACGTTTAAGGTCGGCATCCAGCAGGGAGAGATCATAGGGCGTCAGCACAAAGGAAACATCCTTCGTTTCGCCCGGTTTCAAGTGCACGCGGGTAAAGCCCTTTAAAGTGGTAACCGGCGTGGATACACAGGTCTGCATATCCGTAACATACAGTTGGGCTACTTCGTCGGCCTCAACCTCACCGGTATTGCGCACCGCAGCGGTCACGATGACGTTGCGCCCGTCTTTTTCGGTACGCAGATTCTCATACGCAAAGGAGGTATAGGACAGGCCATAGCCGAACCGGTAACGCGGCACGGCGGGCAAATCGAGATAATCGTATTTCCGGCCGGACAGGTGGTAGTTATAGAACAGCGGCAGCTGTTCCACGCTGCGGGGGAAGGATACGGGCAGTTTGCCGGAGGGGCATACGTCGCCGAACAGGATATCCGCCACGGCGCTGCCGCCTTCTTCGCCGGAGAACCAGGATTCCAGAATGGCCATGGCGTGTTCAGCCGCATATTCAAGAATGACGGGTTTGCCGGTTGCCGCCACAAGGATCACGGGCTTGCCGGTCTCGCAGACAGCCCGGATCAACGCATCCTGCGCACCGGTAAAGTGCAGGTCGGCGCGGTCGTTGTTTTCGCCGGTGGAACGCGCGCAGTCCCCCACGCCCACGATCACGACATCGGCTTGGCGGGCCGCTTCCACCGCTTCGGCAATACCGTCGGTGCTGTCATCCATAAACTCGCAGCCGCGGGCATACAGCACCGCGTCTTTGCCGACCTTAGAAACAACGCCGTCATAAATCGTTACCGCCTGGTCTTCTTCAGGCGTGCAGGTATAGTCGCCGAATTCCTGTGTTTTAATGGCCGGCCCCACCAAAGCCACCTTGCCGACGGTTTTGGACAAAGGCAGGATACCGCCCTCGTTTTTCAGCAGCACCATCGATTCACGGGCGGCTTTGAGCGCCGTTTGGCGGTGAGCCGGGGAATCCCAGCCATCCACGTCCGCCCACTCCATCGGGGGATTCTCGTCCCGGTCGAACACGCCCAGCTCAAATTTGACCCGCAGGATATTGCCCACCATGGTGTCGATATCATCCATATCGATGAGACCCTGCTCCAGAGCGGGTTTGATGCCGGCCTTGTAGACCTGGCCGGCCGCACAGAGGTCGACTCCGGCCTTGGCCATGATGGCCGCCGCCTCGGTATCATCCGCCGCCATGGTATGTTTGGTATAAAGGTGCTCCGGCGCGCCGACGTCGGTGACCACATAGCCGTTAAAGCCCCACTCTTCCCGCAGCAGCTTGGTGAGCATTTCATGGGAACCGGAACAGGGTACGCCATTGTTGACATGATAGGCGCTCATAACCGATTTGACCTTGCCCTGCTTGACCGCTGCGCGGAAAGGCGGGAAATGCACCTCGCGCAGCGTACGCTCGGAATAGCCGACAATGTTGCTGTCGCGGCCGCCGAGTCCGGCGCCGTGGGCCGCAAAATGCTTGGGCGTCGCGGTGAGGCCGAGGCTCTGATACCCTTCGATCCAGGCCAAGCCAATCTTTTCCACCAGATAGGCATCTTCGCCAAAGGACTCCTCCACGCGGCCCCAACGGGGATCGCGCGCCACGTCCAGCACCGGAGACCAGGCCTGCATGGAATTGGCCGCCTTGCATTCCTCGCCGGTTACTTCGGCCACTTCGCGCACGGTCTCGGTATTCCATGTGGCGGCCATGGCGATGGCTTGCGGAAAAATGGTGCATCCGGTGCCATATGAATAGCCGTGCACGCACTCACCTTTATACAGGGGTGGAATGCCCAACCGTTCCACGCCGGTGATACCCCAGCTTTCAGTAATCTGGGAAATTTTTTCATCCAGCGTCATTTGTTCCAGCAAGGCCTGTACCTTATCCTCATAAGCGCCTTCAGGCTGAGAAATCAATGCGGTTTTACGACGTGTGTTCATACTCCCGTTCCTCCTTATAGCCGTTCCTTTTTCGCGATTTGCACGATTATCGGTATCATAGCATACTCCGTCGAAAAATAATAGCCAGGATGACGTAAAAACTGGTCAATTTTGGCCAATCCATACGCCGGTTTATTGACTTTTCAGCAGGGCTGGGCTACAATGAATCAAAATGTGTTGAAGGCCAACCTGGATTCGACAGAATGGGCTTGTCTTTTATTGTCCTTTGCGGGACAATAAGAAAAAAGCGTCACAATGAGAGGGGGCGGCGTCCATGGTGCGGCACGCATGGCGATCCATACAGCAGTTCAGCCAGCGGTTGGGCGAGGATTCCGTCGGAGCGTACGCCGCACAGGCGGCCTTTTTTATCCTGATTTCCTGTTTTCCCTTCGCGATGCTGCTGATTACCGTGCTGCAATATTTGCCGTTTTCCCAAACGGAGATCCTGCATAGCTTTACCAACATTTTTCCGGAAACGGTCATCCGTTTCATTGAAACCACCATGCAGGATATTTACAGCCGCACGACGGGGGATATCACCATTATTTCCATATCGGCGCTGACCGCGCTGTGGGCTTCTTCCAAAGGGTTTTACGCCCTTATGCAGGGACTCAATTCCGTCTACCGGATCGACGAACGGCGGTCATGGCCGGTGCTCAAAATCCTATCCGCTGTTTACACGCTGGCGTTTGCCCTGCTGCTGATCGCCACACTGGGCCTGCTGGTGTTTGGCAACAGCATTTACCGCTGGATCGTCGCAAAAATCCCCGCTATTGCGGATTTGGCGGTGGTGGTGATCAGCGTGCGAACCTTTGTCAGTTTTACCATACTGGCGATTTTTTTCCTGCTGCTCTACCTCTTCATCCCCAACCGCAAAATTAAAAAAGAACAGTTTCTGACCGAGCTGCCGGGCGCCATGCTCGCCGCCCTGGGATGGATTGGGTTTTCCTACCTGTATTCGTATTATATCGATCATTTTGCGCGCAGTTCCTATGTCTACGGCAGCCTGACCGCCGTGGTGCTGCTGATGCTCTGGCTTTATTTCTGTATGTTTATTATGCTGCTGGGCGCCGAGATCAACGTTGTGCTGCAAAGCGACCTGTTTGATCCCATTCACCGCTGGTGGAAAGCGCGCCGGGAACGAAAAGCCGCCAAAAAAGCGGCGGAAAAGGCGCCGCCGGATAACGAATAAAAAGACCGGATGGGATAAACCCCATCCGGTCTTTTATGTATTTTTATCCACCGTTTTAAAGGTTTTCAGATTTCCCGCTTTGCCATGCCGTTCTTCCAGCACGGCCCGCACATCGGCGGGCGAGATATCCTGCTGCGCCATCATAACCAACAAGTGGTAGGTCAGGTCGGCAATCTCACCGACCGTTTCCTCCTTACAGCCGTTTTTAGCGGCGATAATCGTCTCTGCGGTCTCCTCCCCCACCTTTTTTAGGATTTTATCAATTCCCTGTGTAAACAGGTAGTGGGTATAGGATTTTTCCACCGGATGATTCCGGCGGTCCACGATGGTATCGTAGACTTCCTGAATGCAGTTACTCATGGATGTTTTCTCCTTTCATCAGCGGGCGGAAAAAGCAGGAATGAGAGCCGGTATGACAAGCCGGACCGGCCGGATTTACACGGATCAGCAGCGTATCCAGGTCGCAATCGCCGGACACGGATACCACCCGCTGGATATGGCCGCTGGTGGCGCCTTTGTTCCAGTATTCCTGCCGGGAACGGCTCCAGAACCAGGTGGTACCCGTTTCCAGGGTCTTTTGCAGGGACACCCGGTTCATGTAGGCCAGCATCAGCACATCGCCGGTGGCGTCCTCCTGCACAATTGCCGGAATAAGCGAGGCTTTTTCAAAGTAGTCGTCCAGCGGAAGCCGGTCGATGGGCGTTTCTGACTCCCGCACCGCCTGCGCCAAATCGAGCGTGCCGCTGTAGAGGGATTTGCCACAGATAGCGCCATACAGCCCGTTCTCCGCACAGCGGCGGACATCGCCGCTGTCCCGGATGCCGCCGGAAGCGATAATCTGGCAGGATACTTCCTTTTGAAGCGCGCCGAGCTGATTAAGATTGGGCCCCTGCAGCGTGCCGTCTTTGGAAATATCGGTAAAGATCAGTACCTGTACACCCATTTTCTCCATTTGCCGGGCCAGATCCAGATAGGACACCTGGGATATGTCCAACCAGCCTTCGGTGGCCACCAACCCGTTCAGGGCGTCAATTCCCACCGCGATGCGGTGCCCGTATTCGGCCACCGCTTCCCGCACCAGCCGCGGATTTTTTAGCGCCGCCGAACCGAGAATGCAGCGGGAAATCCCCTTTTTAAAACAGTCTTCCAGCGTATCCATATCGCGTATGCCGCCGCCCAGTTCCACTTTGAGCGCGGTATGGCGGGCGATCTCTTCAAAAATATCACGGTTCTGGCGGCTGCCGGTTTTGGCGCCGTCCAGATCCACCATATGTATCCACCGCGCGCCGGCGGCTTCAAAACCCCGCGCCGTTTCAAGCGGATCCTCCGCCACCCGGTGGACGGTATCGAAATCCCCTTTCAGCAAGCGGACACACTGGCGGTCTTTTATATCAATCGCCGGTAAAATGATCATGCGGGTTCCCTCCCTAGTCTAGTGAGCCTTTGGTGGACAGGCAGCCATCCATGGGCGTAACCGCCACGCGCAGCGCATGCGCCGCGGCCTTGCACAGGGCCTCGATCATGTGGTGCGCGTTACAGCCATATTCCACTTTCATATGCAGGGTAATCCCCGCATGAAAGGCCAGCGCCCGGAAAAATTCCATCGTCAGGCAGGTATCGAACTCGCCGACCCGTTCTTCACGGAAGGCGGCGTCCAGCACCAGGAAGGGCCGGCCGCTGACATCCACCGCGGCAAACGCCAGCGATTCATCCATGGGTACAAAGAAGCTGCCGAACCGGGCAATGCCGGTTTTATCCCCCAACGCCTGCGCCATGGCTTTGCCCAGTACGATACCGGTATCCTCGACCGTGTGATGCCCGTCGACATGCCAGTCTCCCATAACCCGCACCGTCAGGCCAAACCCGCCGTGGATAGCGAAGGCCTCCAGCATATGGTCAAAAAATCCGATCCCGGTGGATATCTCTACCTGGCCGCCGTCCAGGCATATGGATACATCGATCGTGGTCTCCCGTGTCTGGCGGCTGTAGCTTCCCTCGCGCATCATACGCAGCGCTCCTTTCCCTGCCGCAGCATAAAGCCGATGCAGGCCAACACTTCTTCATTTTCAGCCTGCGTGCCGGCTGTCACCCGCATATAGTCTTCCCCAAAAGCGCGGATAATGATTCCGCGATCTTTAAAAAAGGCCAGAATTTCTGGCGCGCGGGCCGTTTTGACCCACACAAAATTGGTGCAGGATTTGAAAACCCGCTCAATCAGGCCATCCTGCTCAAGAGAATGGAAGCCTTCGTACAGCATATCGCGGGAAGCGAGCAGCAGCGGCTGGTATTCCCGCAGATAGGCGGGATTGTTCAGCGCCACCGCCGCCATAGCCTGCGTAACCGCGTTGACGTTATAGGGCGATTTGGCGGCCCGCAGCACGCCGGTCAGCCGTTCGTTTGCCACCGCAAATCCACAGCGCAACGCCGCCATCCCCAGCATTTTGGAGCAGGTGCGCAGGATAATCAGGTTATCGTACTGCTTCGCCTCCGCAAGCAGCGACTGGTCCCAGAAATCCATATACGCTTCGTCCAGCACGATGAGCGCATCGGTTTCGCAGATGATGCGGCGCACGTCCTCCCGCGTGAGGCCCAACGAGGTGGGATTGCAGGGATTGGAAAAAATAAAGAGGCGCACCTCTTCGCGGCGGATGGTGTCGATCACCGCCTCCACATCAATCCGCATATCCTCGCCCTTATCCAGCACGATACAGGGATTTTCGGTAATGGCGGTATAGAACCGGTACATGGAAAAATCGGGGGCAACGGTCAGCACCGGCTCCCCTTTTTGTAGAAAAGAGGAGAAAATCACCGATATCAGCTCGTCGGAGCCGTTGCCGGCAGTGACGGTAGCCGGATCAATTCCATAAAGCTGCGCAAAGGCCCCGCACAGCTCCCGTGCCAAGGGATCGGGATAGCGGTTGAGAGCGACCGCGGCCGCAGCCGCGGCCATGCGCTCCCGGTCCTCCGCCGTGGGCAGCAGAAAGGATTCGTTGGCGTCCAGACGCACCCGGTAAACCCCTTCCGCCGGGTCATACGGCTGTAAGCATTCCGCTTTGTGGCACAATGTATACGGCGTCATGACGGGAACCTCACTTCGATCGAATGTGCGTGTGCGTCCAGGCCCTCCGCCCGCGCAATGGCAACAATATCCTCTCGGGCCTTTGCCAGGGCCGGACGGTTATAATAAATAAAGCTGGATTTCTTAACAAAGCTGTCCACCGACAGAGGTGAAAAAAACCGGGCCGTGCCGCTGGTGGGCAGGACATGGTTGGGGCCGGCGTAATAATCGCCCAGGGGCTCTGGCGAGTATTTACCGAGGAACACCGAACCGGCGTTGTCCAGCCGGCCGACGTATTCCATCGGCTGGTCGCACATGACCTCCAAATGCTCCGGAGCCAAACGGTTGGCAAAATCCACCGCTTCATCCATATCCCGGCAGATAATCACCGCGCCGTAATCAGCCAGCGATTTCTGTATAATGTCTTTACGGGACAAGGATTCGACCTGTTTTTCAAGCTGGGCCAGCGTTTCACGTGCAACACGTTCGCTGGGCGTGAGCAGGATGGCGGAGGCCAGCACGTCGTGCTCGGCCTGGGACATGAGGTCCGCCGCCAGATAAGCGGGATCGGCCGTGTCGTCTGCCAGCACTAAAATTTCGCTGGGACCGGCGATCATGTCGATATCCACCTGCCCGAACAGCAGTCGCTTGGCTGTCGCCACATAGATATTGCCCGGGCCAACGATTTTATCCACCCGTGGGATGGTATCGGTCCCATAGGCCAGCGCGGCCACCGCCTGCGCGCCGCCGCAGAGGATAACACGGTCAACCCCCGCGATATAGGCGGCGGCCATCACGTCCGCGTTATAGCCGCCGGATTTGGGCGGAGGGGTCACCATGATAAGCTCCTGGACACCGGCGATGCGCGCCGGGATGGCGTTCATCAGCACCGACGACGGATAGGCCGCCGTGCCGCCGGGGACATAAAGTCCCACCCTTTCGAGACCACGGATGCGCTGGCCCAGAATGGTGCCATCCTCTTTGGTGGTCAGCCAGCTTTGCTGGAGCTGGCGCTTGTGGAAATCGGTGATCTGCTCTGCCGCGCGCTCAAGCGCCCCATACACAGCGGGGGAACAACCGGCCGCCAGGTCTTTGATTTCTTCCCGGCCAAGGCTACGCAAATCCGCGTCCACGCCGTCGAACCGGGCGGTATATTCCCGCACGGCCTCATCGCCGCGCGCACGTACCTGCTCCAGAATATCCGTGACGGCGGCGGTCACCTTCCGGTCCACCTCGCCGCTGCGCTGCTCAAGCTGGCGGAGCAGATCATACTCTATTTTTCCGTCGGCTTTTACCATAGTCATCATGCGTGTCATCCCCTTTGCAGCTGCCCTTCCATATCGGCAACCAGCGATTCGATTTCCTGCTTGCGCAGTTTCATACAGGCCATATTGACGATCAGACGGGCGGAGATTGGCATTACGTCTTCCACTACCGCCAGTCCGTTTTCTTTTAACGTGGAACCGGTTTCCACGATATCCACGATGCCGTCTGCCAGCCCCAGCAGCGGAGCCAGCTCTACCGAGCCTTCGATCTTGATGATTCGCACGTCCATGCTCTTTTTATCGAAGTAGGCGCGGGTGACGTTCGGGTATTTGGAGGCCACCGTTTTGGCCGCATACCCTTCAAAAAAGTCCGCGTCCTTCGGCGCGGCCAGCGCGAAGCGGCAGCGGCCGAAGCCGAGGTCCAACACCTCGTAAAAGCTGCCGCCCCCCTCAGCGATGGTGTCCTTACCCACGACACCCAGGTCACACACACCGTGCTCTACATAGGTCAGCACATCGGCGGCTTTGGCGAGCACCACCTCCAGCCGATCCCCCACCGGCAAGATCAGCCGCCGCCCCTTATCCCGGACAGCCGACGTATCCAGCCCCATACGGTCAAACAGGCCCAGTGTATCCTTTTCAAGACGCCCCTTGGTGAGCGCCATGCGTATCGGTCTCATACCCGGTCCCCTTTACAGCTCATAAATTTCGACGTCCGCGCCGGAGGCGACGTCCATCACTTTGTCGATCTGGCGCTGGCCGGCATAATCCAGCGCTTCTTTCAGTGTGTCAAACACGCTGAATTCGCACAGATACCCTTCTTCGGTGAGGGCGTTTACCTTGTTTAAGGCCGCCGCTTCGCTGCCGGCCCGGGCGGCTACGAGGATTTCCGGCGGCATGGGCGGGTCGATTTCCCCTCGGTCCAGCATGACCTTGGTCAGGGAATCCACATTGACGCCGAAGCCCGTTGCCGGCAGGTCCGGCCCGAACTGGCGCAACAGCGTATCGTAGCGGCCGCCCGACACCACGGTGTCACCGCTGCCTTCGATATAGCCCCGGAAGATGACGCCGGTATAGTATTCCTGCCGGTGCACCAGTCCGAGATCGATGGTCACGTTTTCCCCCAGCCCGCAATCCTCCAGAATCCCGTAGAGCCTCTCGAGCTGATCCAGCGCCCGGCGGGCATCCTCAGCCCGGCTGAAGGCGCGCGCCTCCCGCAGCACCTCACGGCCACCAAACAGGCGGGGCA
>URYP01000069.1 GCA_900552115.1 uncultured Oscillospiraceae bacterium
ACGGCTTTTGCCTGCTTGGGGATGGATATTGGCGTGTGTCCTTATTTTTGTAGAATTTTACAAATTACCCCTGTTGATTTCGTTCAATATATCTCTGGCTTGTTGTGATGAAAACAGGTACAATGAACAAGTATAAAGGCCTTGTTTTGGATAAGGTTTCGAAAGGAGAGAGCAACATGAAAAAAACCAAACGGGCGGTGGCCGCGTGCATGAGCGCGCTGCTACTGGCGCCGGGCATGACCGGTTTTGCCGCCGGTGCGGCGGAGGAACCGGCTGCTGTCCCCGCGGAAGAATCGTATTATACTGTGGGGCGTTTTCAGCTGGAGGACGAGGTGGCCAGAAAAAGCCTCGAAAAGGAGGGGCAGGCGCTGTTTAATATAAGCGCCCCCATTGCCGTCAATATTCAGGGATACGATCCCGCGGACCTGATGATCCGGTTCGATATGAAGGTGACACGGCATGATGGCAAAACCGGACCGGATTCCCTCAAATTTGTCCGCAACGGCGCGGTACAGGTGATCGATTCCGCCGGGAAGCAGGTCATCAAAACCGGCTCGCCGGTGCAGGCGGGCGTTCCCGCCGCCGAACGGTTGGCCGGGGAGTGGATGGACGTATCCTTTTCCATGGCGACGATGGACCTGTCAAGCGGCCGGCTGGCGAGCCTGTCCTTGTACGATTACAACGATATACCCAAGCAGGCGGAACAGACCGGCATTAATGTGGAGGTAAGAAACGCCCGCATTGTGGACGTCACCCGCGACGCGGATGGAAACGAACGCGTATCCTATGAAAAGGGTGCGTTCACACAGATCGAGGGGACTTATTCGGAGAACAGCGCCAAACAGCTGTACGCCGACTGGACTTCAGCCAACGTGACGCCCATCGATGTCAGCGCCCAGCGCGGCCGCTATCGGCTCACCCTGACGATGGCGTTTACCTCGGACGATGAGAGCGTCAGCGCGGCGGATGCCTGGCAGAATATTACCGTCAAGCTGCGGTCGACCGATGTAAAGGGCAAAGAGGGAGACCCGGATAAGGACAACCAGGAACATAATTACGGCTGGGATTTTAAACCGGCGGATATTACCGGCCCCCGGGACCGGGTGGAACTGTCCATTCCGCTCGACCGGGAGGCGACGAACCACCGCGGGGTGATGGACTGGGCGGATGTCCAGAAAATGATCTGCATCACCACCTTGAATGCCGGTGCGGGCGGCCATGTGAAGGTGACGCTGTCCGGCGCGCGGATTGTTGACTGGCAGACTGTGGATAAACTGCGGGAGCAGTTGAAAGCGGCCATCGACACCCCGCAGGCGGAAGCCGATTTCCATGAGGACGACCGGATAGCGTATAAGGCGGCGAAAGCGGCCGCTAAAGAGGCATATGAGAATGAACATGCCGGCCCGGATGTTCTGCAGTCTGCCATAGCGGCCCTGCAGCGGACTTTCCTCGCTTCCGATTCCGACAAGGAACCGCTGAGAGGATGGGTGGAAAAAAACGTGGATGAGAACCTGTTTACCTCCGATTCCGTAAAGGCGTATAAAAAGGCGGCGGCCGCCGTCTCGGATCTTCTCGCGGATAAAGGCGCGACCAAAACGTCTGTCCAGGCGGCGGAGCAGGCGGTGAAGGACGCCTGGTATGCGCTGGTCTGGAACGATGGCGCCGCGGGAATGGCTTATGGCGACGTCGACGGAAAAGACGGCGTGACGGCCAGCGACGCGCTGATGGCGCTGCAGGCGGCTACCTCAAAAATCACCCTTACCGACGCGCAAAAACAGGCGGCGGATGTGGACGGTAAGGATGGTGTGACCGCGAACGACGCGTTGCTGATCCTGCAGTATTCAACCAAGAAAATCACGGGATTCCCGGCGGACGAGGGCCTGTCCACCGCGACGAAAGCGGTGGAAAACGACGACCCCCTGACGGCCTGCAATCCCATCGATATCAGCTATATGTTCCAGGGAGAGAGCCAATACCGCGAGTCCGCCGACCCGGCGGTCGTGGTTTACAAAGGCGAGTATTACCTGTTCGCCTCACACGGCCAGGGGTACTGGGTATCCTCCGACCTGGCTGACTGGGAATTCATCCAGGTGGATTTGGCCCTGCAGCCGGAATTTTCCAAGTATGCGCCGGCCACCTGCGTGGTGGGGGATACGCTCTACCTGACTCACTCCGAGAGCGGCAGCATGCTGAAGACCACCAATCCCCGTGACCCGGACGCCTGGGAAAACATCGGCAAGCCGGCGGGCTGGATGGACCCGGGCATGTTCCTGGATGACGACGGTTATGTATACCTGTATATGGGTCTTAGCCACCAGGATCCCATCAAGGTGGTCAAAATGGACCCCAAACAGAATATGAAAGTGGTGGAGGGCCCTTATGACTGCTTCTGGCCGGATAAACTCAACCATGGCTTTGAGGTGGCGGGTGAAACAAACACCGACTATGCCGGAAACGATACCATGGAAGGCGCGTGGCCGGTCAAATATAACGGTAAGTATTATATTACCTACGCGGTTCCCGGCACCCAGTACGGCACCTATACCGACGGCTGCTATGTGTCGGATTCGCCGATGGGTCCCTTCACCTTCTGCGACTACAGCCCGGTAATCTGGAAAGCCAGCGGTTATCTGCAGGGCGCGGGTCACGGCTGCCTGTTTGAGGATTTGAACGGCAACTGGTGGAAAGTGGACACCGCCCGAATCAGGGGATTTGAACGGCGCCTGGGAATTTTCCCCGCCAAGTTCGATGAAGACGGCCGGCTGTATACCAACACGGTCATGAGCGATTATCCCTTCTATATCCCAACCGAGTCGGAGGATCCCTTTAACGTCACCGGGCCCGGCTGGAATCTGCTGTCCTATGACAAAGAGGTCACCGCCTCCTCCAATACCGCCGCGGCGCCTATGGCGGTAAACGAGGACATGACCAACTGCTGGACGGCCGAAACCGGCCATGCGGGCGAGTGGCTGCAGATGGATCTGGGCAAGGTGTATGGCGTCCACGCGGTGCAGGTCAACTTTGCCGACAAGGACATCGGCACATACAAAGGCCGCGATTTGGGGTTTGCCTACAAGTATCTGATGGAATTTTCACAGGACGGCGAAACCTGGTATCCGCTGGTAGACCGCACCAAACAAACGGAGGACCTGCCCCACGAATATATCGAGTTTAAAGACAAGGTGGGCGTGCGCTACCTGCGCATTACCAACAAAGGCCCGGTGCCAGCGGACGGCAAATTTGCCATCAGCGGCCTGCGGGTGTTCGGTGAGGGCGGCGGCCATGCGCCGCTGGGCGTAGACATGGATACAGCGGTTTACGAGCGGTATGCGGATAACAACCGCAGTATAGGGATCGTCTGGGATGCCGCTCCCGGGGCGCAGGGGTATATTGTGCGCTTCGGCACCTCTCCGGATGCTCTGAATACCCACTATCAGGTGATCGGCACCCATCACGCCGCCCTGAACTGCCTGAACCGGGGTGTGGATTATTACTTCACCGTGGATTCCTACAACGAAAGCGGCGTGACCAAAGGCACGGCGGTGATTAAGGCCGAAGCGACCGAACCGCTGCAATCGGGGTACGACATCAATAATAACAATCCGGCCGAGGTCAATAAGGCGGCCGGCGTCACTGTACATGAAGCGGAGGACGCCGCGTTCGGCGGCGACGGCGTGGCGGCGGAATACGATGTGCGGGCGTCCATGTGCACGGCTCTGCGCGGCCTTGGCAAGGCGGACACTTACGCCGAGTTCACGAAAGTGGATGGCGGCCCCGGCGGGGAAGCTGCCCTGCGTATCAGCTACAGCGCACTGGCCGCTTCCAAAGCGGCGGTCAAGGTGAATGGAAAGGCAGCAGGTGAGCTGGCACTGCCCAAAACCGGCGGATGGGCGACTTACGCCACAGTGGATATCTCCCTGAATGGCTTGCTGGAGGGTGAAGCCAACACCATCCGTATCGAAGGCGCCGGCTCCGGGTTCCATCTCGACTGGATACAGGTCGTTTATAAAGTGGACAGCGGCGAATACGAGCCGGGCGAGCTGATCGGCGGTCTGGGGGATCCGCAGCCTCTGGACGATTATATTCTCTACGAGGCCGAGGCGTCGGTGTTTGGCAATACCGCAGAAGGGCAGTATCGGGTGAATATCGCCGCGGATGCGGGCGCCTCCGGCGGCAAATCCCTGCACAGCATGGATACCAAAGGCTCGTTTGCCGAGTTCCGCCAGGTGGACGGCGGGGCGGGCGGCCGGGGCATTCTCCGGTTTTGCTACAGCTGCGGCAACAGCAAAGGCGAACCGACCATATTTATAAACGGTGAAGAATTGGGCGCGTATGCGCTGCCCAGTACCGATGGATGGCCGACGTTCAAATCGGTACAGATCGCGCTGGACGGCCTGAATGCGGGGCCGGATAACGTCGTTCGTATCGAAGGCGGAAAAAGCGGTTTCAACCTTGACTATATTCAGGTGATCCCGGACGATAAGGGCGATCATTATGGTCAGGGCAGCGACGACGATCCCTTCGACGGACTGGCCGCTCCCCGAAAGGCGTCCGGGTATATCGTTTATGAAGCGGAAGACGCCGCTATCGGAAACGGCGCTAATGTGGCAAACGACGTCAACGCGTCAGGCGGCAAATCGGTGCACAGCATGGAAAAAGAGGGCGCCTATGTGGAATTCACCGGTGTGGATGGCGGCCCGGGCGGAGAAGGCCGGCTGCGGCTGAGCTACTGCGAGGGGAATTCCATGGGCAATATGGTCCTGATCGTCAACGGCGTCAAAGTGGGAGAATTTGACTTGGTGCAGACCACTGACTGGACGACGTTTATGATGAGGGAGTTCCCGCTAAGCGGTCTGAAAGCGGGCGAGGCCAACACCATCCGTCTGGAATGCGGTGGGCATGGCTATAATCCCGATTGGATTCAAATTATTTATTGACCGGCAAAAACCCGCCGGGGACAGCGTCCCCCGGCGGGTTTCCGTCTGCCGCCGGATGCTCCGTAACGCAGGATGTTATAAAAATTCCTGCAAAAAGGAATTGACGCGGGCGACAGAATATGATAAAATATCCCGATATCTTTTTGAGGCGCGGCGGAAAAAGCGAGATTTCCCCGCCTTTTTTACAGCCGCATGGACGCTGCAGAATTCGGTAAAGTGAGGTTTTGTGCATGAAAAGAGAAGACATTCACAAGGTATTGATTATCGGTTCCGGCCCTATCATTATCGGACAGGCCTGTGAGTTCGACTATTCCGGCACGCAGGCGTGCAAGGCACTGAGACAGCTGGGCTATGAAATCGTTTTGGTCAATTCCAATCCGGCAACCATTATGACCGACCCCGGCACTGCAGACGTTACTTATATCGAGCCGCTCAATGTGGAACGGCTGACACAGATTATAGAGAAAGAGCGCCCGGATGCGCTGCTGCCCAACCTGGGCGGGCAGTCGGGGCTGAATCTCTGCTCCGAACTGGCGCAGGCGGGTGTGCTGGACAAATACGATGTGAAGGTCATCGGTGTCCAGGTGGATGCCATTGAGCGCGGCGAAGACCGCATCGAGTTTAAAAAGACCATGGACGAGCTGGGCATCGAAATGGCCCGCAGCGAAGTGGCGTATTCGGTCGAGGAAGCGCTGACTATCGCGGACAAACTGGGTTATCCGGTGGTGCTCCGTCCGGCGTACACCATGGGCGGCGCCGGCGGCGGCTTGGTCTACAATGTGGAAGAGCTCAAAACCGTCTGCGCCCGCGGCCTGCAGGCGAGCCTCGTCGGCCAGGTGCTGGTCGAGGAGTCGATCCTCGGCTGGGAAGAGCTGGAACTGGAAGTCATCCGCGACGCCAAAAACCAGATGATTACCGTCTGCTTTATCGAAAACATCGACCCGCTGGGCGTGCATACCGGCGACTCGTTCTGCTCGGCCCCCATGCTCACCATTTCGCAGGACGTGCAGGACCGCCTGCAGGAACAGGCCTACAAAATTGTCGAAGCCATCGAGGTTATCGGTGGTACCAATGTGCAGTTCGCCCATGACCCGGTCAGCGACCGGATCGTGGTTATCGAAATCAATCCCCGCACCTCGCGTTCGTCGGCGCTGGCCTCCAAGGCGACCGGTTTTCCGATCGCGCTGGTATCGGCCATGCTGGCCAGTGGCCTGACACTGGACGAAATTCCCTGCGGCAAAAGCGTGACGCTGGCCGACTACAAGCCGGGCGGCGATTACATTGTCATTAAATTTGCCCGCTGGGCCTTTGAAAAATTCAAAGGTGTGGAAAACAAGCTGGGTACCCAGATGCGGGCGGTCGGCGAGGTTATGAGCATCGGCAAAACCTATAAAGAAGCGTTCCAGAAAGCCATCCGCAGCCTGGAAACCGGCCGGTATGGCCTGGGCGGCCCGGCTTACGCGCAGAACAGCAAGCAGGAGCTGCTGGATATGCTGCGCACCCCCACCAGCGAGCGGCACTTCATTCTTTACGAAGCGCTGCGAAAAGGCGCCTCGGTGGACGAGCTGTATGAGCTGACAAAAATAAAACGGTACTTTATCGAGCAGATGAAGGAGCTGGTGGAAGAAGAAGAAGCGCTGAAAGCGCAGGGCGGCAAAATTCCGGCTAAAGACATGCTTAAACAGGCCAAGCTCGATGGCTTTGCCGACCGTTATCTGGCGCAGCTCCTGAGCGTACCGGAGTCCGACATCCGCACGGCCCGCAAGGAGTACGGCATTGAGGAGGCCTGGGAGGGTATCCACGTCAGCGGCACCGCCGATTCCGCCTACTATTATTCCAGTTATCACATCGAGGACAACAGCCCGGTCAACACCGACAAGCCCAAGATCATGATTTTGGGCGGCGGCCCCAACCGTATCGGGCAGGGCATCGAGTTTGACTATTGCTGTGTCCACGCCTCGCTGGCCCTGAAAAAGCTGGGCTTTGAAACCATTATCGTCAACTGTAACCCGGAGACCGTGTCCACGGACTACGATACCTCCGATAAGCTGTATTTTGAACCGCTGACCCTTGAGGATGTGCTCAGCATCCATGAAAAAGAACAGCCGGTAGGCGTTATCGCCCAGTTCGGCGGACAGACCCCTCTGAACCTCGCGGCCGATTTGAAAAAAGCCGGCGTGAATATTCTGGGCACCACGCCGGAGACCATCGACCTGGCGGAGGACCGCGACCAGTTCCGCACCATGATGGACAAGCTGGGCATTCCCATGCCTGAATCCGGCATGGCCGTCACGGTGGAGGACGCGCTGCAAATTGCGGGCAAGATCGGCTACCCCGTCATGGTGCGCCCCTCGTATGTGCTGGGCGGCCGCGGCATGGAAGTGGTGTACGACGAAGAGTCGCTGGTGTTCTATATGAAGGCGGCGGTGGGCGTAACCCCCGACCGGCCGATCCTGATCGACCGTTTCCTGCACCACGCCACCGAGTGTGAGGCGGATGCCATCAGTGACGGCGACAACGTGTTTGTCCCGGCGGTGATGGAGCATATCGAGCTTGCCGGTGTCCATTCGGGTGACTCGGCTTGCATCCTGCCCTCCAAAAACTTGACGGACGCGCAGGTGGAGACCATTAAGGATTATACCCGCCGTATCGCCTCGGAAATGCATGTCGTCGGCCTGATGAACATGCAGTATGCGATCGAGGACGGGAAAATCTATGTGCTGGAAGCCAATCCCCGCGCGTCGCGGACGGTGCCGCTGGTGTCCAAGGTCTGCAACATCCAGATGGTGCAGCTGGCCACCGATATCATGACCCGTCACCTGACCGGCCGGCCCTCGCCGGTGCAGTCGCTGCGGGAAAAGACGTTTGCCCATTACGGCGTCAAGGAAGCGGTGTTCCCCTTCAATATGTTCCCAGAGGTCGACCCGATTCTGGGACCGGAGATGCGGTCCACTGGCGAAGTGCTGGGGCTGGCGTCCACTGTGGGCGAAGCTTTCTACAAAGCGCAGGAGGCAACCAAGACCTGCATCCCGTTGAACGGCACGGTGCTGCTCAGCGTCAACGACCGCGACAAGGCGGAGCTTACGGAGCTGGCTCGCGGCTTCCATGAATGTGGTTTCAGCATCATGGCGACCGGCGGCTGCTACGCCAAGATTACCGAGGCGGGCATCCCGGCGGAGAAGGTGAACAAGCTGCAGGAGGGCCGTCCCAACATTCTCGACAAAATCACCAATGGGGAAATCGATCTCATTATCAATACCCCCATCGGCAAGCAGAGCGCGGAGGACGACAGCTATATCCGCAAAGCCGCCATTAAGGGCCGCATTTCCTACATGACGACTATGGCGGCGGCGCAGGCCACCGTTGAAGGGATCAAGGAGGTCAAAAAGCCGGAAAGCCTGGGTGTGAAATCGCTGCAGGAGTTCCATCGGGAGATAACCGATAAGCAGGCTTGAACCTTGCGGTGAAAAGCCGTATAAACGTATTGAGAAGCAGGCCTTGAAACCGTGGTTTCAGGGCCTGCTGTGATAAAAGGAGAGGACTTTATGCTGACGCTGAAAGCGCTTGCCAGGGAACAGGTAACGGAAATTTATACCCGCCATATGTGCCGGGATTTTGCGCCGGACGAGCTGAAACCGCTGGCCGGCATACTGCGGCTGATGGACGAAGGGCTGTACAGGGCCTACGGGCTTTTCGAGGAAGACGGCCTGCGCGGCTACGCCATGCTGATGACCAGCCCGGGCGGCCGGGCGGCGCTGCTCGATTATTACGCGGTGGTTTCTTCCCGCCGCGGGGCGGGCTACGGCAGCCGGTTCCTGGCGCTGCTGCGTGAAGAACTGCGGGATTTGGACGGAATTGTACTGGAATCGGAACATATCGAATATGCTGTAGGGAGAAAGGACAAATCTATCCGCACCCGCCGCATTGCATTTTATCTCCGCAATGGCGTGCGGCGCACCAGCCTGCGCAGCCGTCTGTTCGGCGTCGATTATACGGTGCTGTACCTTCCCTGCGGGCGGGACCTGCCGGATGGACGCCTCTTTATGGAGCTGGACGCGATTTACCGCACCCTGTTCCCGGCCTATATATGGCAGCGCCGGGTGGAAATCAGCATGCGTAAGCCTTAAGCCATAAGTGACGGAATCGCAACAAATAATTTACAGTTACCCTCTGTTCCTGTAGCGGCATTTGTGCTATAATGACGGCGTATTCGCAGGATGTGACAAAACACGACAGGGCCGGGAGGCATCGTAGTGGTCAATATATAGTGCTCAACGCGTATTGTATGACACGCCGCACGGCAACGCCATCATCCTGCTATATCGCGCCGGCCTGAAGGGCGTTTGTCCGGGCAGAGAACCTCGACTTCTTGGCGGAGTCCGCTCATGCGGACGCGTGCCGCCCGGGGAATCCGCGCGATACCAGTGTGACGAAGATTAAAGAGTTGTACCGGTCCCTGTTGTATATGGGCCCGGATACCGTTGGGAGGAAAAAGAGCATGTTTTGTAAATACTGCGGGAAAGAGAACGCGAATGACGCCGTCTTCTGCAGCTTTTGCGGAAAACCGCTGCGGGAAAAGCCGGCGGCTCCCGGCCCGGTTAATATGTGGGGCGAGCCCATCGACGACCTGACGCGGGAATTCCGTCCGGTGGACCCACCCGAACAGCCGGAGGATTTGTCCGCCACACGGATTGCCCCGGCGTTTACCGACCTGTCCTCGGTCGACCCGAACCGGCCGGAACCGTCCCCGGCTGGCGCCGTGCCGACCGAACCGGAGGAAGAGCCGGAAAAGGATCCGCGCCGCGTCAATCGCAAGCTGGTAATCAGCGTCATCGTGGCCGCCGGCGTGCTGCTGTTGGTGTTCCTGCTGGTCATGATCCTGAAAGTCCTGATGCCGGATGAAAACTCCGACGCCACGCCGGCGGACCAGTTCCTGTATCAGATCGAGAACAACGAGGTCAGCCTGCAGGCATATATCGGCAAAGATAAAACGGTGGTGATCCCCTCCCGTATTGAAAATACGGATGTGACCACGATTCTGTCCATGGCGTTCGCCAACCGGGATCTGCTCAGTGTCACGGTTCCCAACAGCGTCCGAAATATTGCCGATACCGCTTTTGACGGCAACCCGAATCTGGTACTTTACGGGGAAAAAGATTCTTACATTAAGCTGTTCGCTGAAAAGCATAATCTGACCTTTGCCCTCAAAGGCAGCACCGTTTCACGGCTGACCACCGGTTCGAGCACGGCGACCACCACCTCCAAGACAGTCAGCGGTTGGGCGCCGGACGATACCACGACGACCACCACGACGACCACGACGACCACGACTACGACGACGACCACCACAGAGCCTACTTATGCTCAAACCACCAAGCCGCCCACGGGCAATGATACCAGGGCGCCGGCGGCGTCGCTGCTGGGCAACACCTTCAAGGAAGTCAAGACCCGGCTGGGCGGGTCATATACCGTGCGGGAAGGCGGGTTGTCGTTCCCCAATCATTCGTTGGTGGAGTTCTCCAACTTTACAGGCAATGAGCCATCAGACAGCAGCACGGTGACTGGCGTGACCATTACTGACGGCCAGATTACCAGCGACGCCCGCATCGGCCATACACTTAAACAGCTGCAGGTGCTGCTGGTGCCGTCCACGGAGTGGGACATCCAGCCCAATACTGGTGTGGGGGACATGGCCAACTTCCATATGGCCTATAACGGCAAGGTTATCGACGTCACCCTGTACTTCAGCGGGCAGGGGGAAAACGCCCGCTGCATTCAAGCAGTCGTGGAGGAGGTCTACGGCCTGAGCAGCGAGGACAGCGCGCTGCTGGGATAAATGCGAATCACCACGTTCCGTCCTGAAAAGGACGGAACGTTTTTTTATACGTCCGCAGGCTCCCGCCGGGCGGACAGCCCCTACACCCTTTCCGGACAGAATCATAAGATGGAACAATACGCATGCCATCACATGAATATTGTCAGGAGGCTACTATGGATTATTATAACGATTCCTGCCGCTGCCGCTGCTGCCCGGGTCCGCAGGGCCCCGAAGGCCCCACCGGCCCGCAGGGTCCAGCCGGACCGGGAGTGCTGCCGGTCTATTTTAACGCCATTACCAATGGCGGCAACCAGACGGTAATGCCGGGCTCGGATGTGACGTTCACCTTGGCTTACCAGTCAGGAGATTTCTCCCTAACCCCGAATACCGCCGCCATCACGGTTGGCACAGCCGGTATCTACCGGATCCTTCAGTTAATGTAAAGTGATGAGGGGTTGCT
>URYP01000070.1 GCA_900552115.1 uncultured Oscillospiraceae bacterium
GCAGGTATAAAAGAAAAAGGGCGGCGTTGACCAGATGTGTCAACGCCGCCTTATTGCGTTTGGTTTACTTGGCAAATGGGGCTTCTAGCTTCTCACGCCTGTGCCCGGCGCGCTTTCTGCGCTTTGATCACCTTTAGCCGGGAAAAGTCCTCCCGCTCTTTTTCCTCCAGGGAATCGGATATGAACTTAACCGTAGAGGTGAGGCGGGGAATGATGATATTTTTCAGGGCGTTGGCCCGTTTCTGCGTTTTATTGACCGCCGTGGCCAGCCGGTAAACGCTGTTTTCAACCTCGGCCAGCTCCGCTGTCAACTTTTTTACGCGGTCGAACTGGATATAGGCCTCGTCCACCAGCGAACTGGTGAACATAAACCCGTAAGAAAGCTCCAGCGGCGACGATTCGAGCGACACAATGGGAATATCCACCCCCATGACGCTGCGTGAGGTCAGTCGGAGGCCGTTTTCCACCGGCACCGCCGCCGCGATATCGGCGCAAATCCCATGCGCCACATTGGCCCGCTGCAGGGCTAGGTAGGCCTGCGCATAACAGGAATCGATCTGGGACTGCAGAACGCCGGCCCGGTCGATCAGCGCCATCATCTCCCGGACAATGACGTTGCGTTTGCGGTCGAGCAGCTCGAACCCCAGCATCGCGAGATCGAGTGATTTTTTGGTGTTGATTAAATTGCCTTTGGTGGGAAATACCTGATCGGCCACCGGCCTCACCCCCTTTAGATACGCTGTTAAGCGTTATGGTTCGTCTTGCACCGCATGTTCCGCCGCCGTCCCAGGGTCTGCCACGTCGGGATCGGGGCGGTAATGGGCCTCAATCAGCTTATCGTCGATACGGTCGAGTTCCTCACGGGGCAGGGTGGACAGCAGCCTCCAGCCCAGTTCAAGCGTCTGGTCAATGGTACGGTTCACGTTTTCCCCCTGCCGGATATACTCCTCGTCAAACTGCCGGCCGAAGGCCATCAGCTTTTTGTCGTTCGGCGACAGCTCCTCCTCGCCAATGACCGACGCCAGCGAACGGGCATCCTGAACCCGCGCATAGCAGGCAAACAACTGGTTGGATACCGCCGCGTGGTCAGCGCGGGTAAAGCCCTCGCCGATACCGTCTTTCATCAGGCGGGACAGGGAAGGAAGCACCGCGACCGGCGGATAGATACCATTGTTGTCCAGCGCGCGGTCGAGCACGATCTGCCCCTCGGTGATGTACCCCGTCAGGTCGGGAATGGGATGAGTGATATCGTCGTTAGGCATGGTCAAAATCGGGATTTGGGTGACCGACCCGGTGCTTCCCTTTATCATGCCGGCCCGCTCATACAGCGATGCCAGGTCGGAATAGAGATAGCCCGGATAGCCTTTGCGCCCGGGAATTTCTCCTTTGGAGGAGGAGAATTCACGGCAAGCCTCCGCATAAGAGGTCATATCGGTCATAATGACGAGAATGTGCATGTTGCAGTCAAACGCCAGGTATTCCGCCGCGGTCAGCGCACAGCGGGGCGTCAGGATGCGCTCGATAACCGGATCGTTGGACAGGTTGAGGAACATGGCCACACGGCCCAGCACGCCGCTGCTTTCAAAGTTGCGGCGGAAATAGTCGGCCACATCGCTGGTCACGCCCATGGCGGCAAACACCACGGCAAAATCCTGCCCCTTTTGGTCTGCGATCTTGGCCTGCCGCACAATCTGCGCCGCCAGTTCGTTGTGCTTCATCCCCGAACCCGAAAAAATAGGGAGCTTTTGTCCGCGGATCAGGGTGATCATGCAGTCAATGGAGGAAATGCCGGTGGCAATATAGTCGCGGGGATACACGCGGGAGACCGGATTGATGGCGGAGCCGTTGATGTCCCGCTTGGTCTCAGAGAAAACCGGACCCAGGCCGTCGATGGGCCGGCCGGCTCCGTCGAAAATACGGCCCAGCAGTTCGGGGGACAGGGCCATTTCTACCGGATGCCCTTCCAGCCGGGTGCGGGTGTTGTCGAGCGAAATACCGTTGGTACCCTCAAACACCTGGATGATGGCGCGGTCGCCGTCCAGCTGGACGATACGGCCCGCCCGCCGGCTGCCGTCCGCCAACTGGATGGTGACGGTCTCCTCAAAGGACGCGTTTTTGACCCCGTCCACCGCGATCAGGGAGCCGGTAATCTCTTTGACGCCGATATATTCGATAATCACAAAACCACTCCCTTACGCGGGCTGCACCAGTCCGCGGATTTTTTGGTCAATCTCGGTAAAATAAGCGTCCAGCAGATCCAGCCGGTTGTTGGGCACATCAAATTTGATGCGGGACACCTTGTCGAACAGGCCCAGTTCCACAATCCGGGCCAGCGGTACCGAGGCCGCCACCGCCTGTGCGGCGGTTTTATGCAGATGCAGGATAACCCGCATCATTTTTAGCTGTTTTTCGAGAGGAACGAAGGTATCGTCCTCGTGATACGCATTTTGCTGCAGGAACCCCACGCGGATGGCCCTGGCGGTTTCGATGACCAGCTTTTGGTCGTCGGGCAGTACGTCGGAGCCGATCAGCTTGACGATCTCCATCAACTTGCTTTCTTCCTGCAGGAGCTGGGCGATTTTACCGCGGCATTCCATAAAATCCTCACCGGCATTTTTGATATACCAGTCGGACAGATCGCCCAGATATTCGCTGTAGCTGTTCATCCAGTTAATGGCGGGATAATGCCGCGCATAAGCGAGGGATTTATCCAGCGCCCAGAAGCAGCGGGTGAACCGCTTGGTATTCTGTGTGACCGGCTCGGAAAAGTCGCTGCCCTGCGGCGACACCGCGCCGATGATGGTGACGCTGCCGCTGCGGCCTCCCAGGGTTTCCATCATCCCGGCCCGCTCGTAGAATTCAGACAGGCGGGAGGGCAGGTATGCCGGGAACCCTTCCTCCGCCGGCATTTCCTCCAGCCGGCCGGAGATTTCCCGCAGGGCCTCGGCCCACCGGGAGGTGGAGTCGGCCATAATCGCAACATGGTAGCCCATATCGCGGTAATATTCCGCCAGGGTGATGCCGGTGTAGATGGACGCTTCCCGCGCCGCCACCGGCATGTTGGAGGTGTTGGCGATCAGCGCCGTGCGGTCGGTCATCGGCCGTCCGGATTTCGGGTCGACCAGGCTGGAGAATTCCTCCAGCACCTGGGACATCTCATTGCCCCGTTCGCCGCAGCCCACATAAATGATGATATCGGCATCGCACCATTTAGCCAGCTGGTGCTGTGTCATGGTTTTGCCGGTGCCAAAGCCGCCGGGAATAGCCGCTGTGCCTCCTTTGGCAAGGGGGAACAGCGCGTCGATGACCCGCTGGCCCGTTATCAGCGGCGCATCGGGATAGAGCCGCCGGCTGACCGGACGGGGGGTGCGGATGGGCCATTTTTGGCAGAGGGTGAGGAGGTGTTCATCCCCCTGGTCGTCCGTGAGCGTCACCACCGTATCGTTCACCCGGTAGGCTCCGTCCGGCTGGACCGCCGTGACCTTGCCGCCCAGTCCGGGAGGTACCATACATTTATGCTCGATGATGGGCGTTTCCGGACAGGTGGCGTAGATGTCGCCGGCCTGCAGGGTGTCGCCCGATTTGACGGTAACCGTCACATCCCAGCGGCGTTCCTCGTCCAGCGCGGGCGCGGTAGCGCCCCGGGCGATAAAATCACCGGTCTGCTGTTCCAGTGCTTTCAGGGGGCGCTCAATACCGTCGAATATGTTGTCCAGAATACCCGGTCCCAGGGTTACGCACAAAGGGCCGCCGGTCGGATAGATCCGCTCACCGGGGCGCAGGCCGGTGGTGTTTTCATAAACCTGAATGGTGGTTTTGTCGGCATTGACGCCAATGACTTCGCCTACCAGCCGGTCTTCGCCCACCAGCACCATTTCCATCATGGACAGTGGCGTATGCCCCGCCAAGGTGATAACTGGCCCGTTGATCCCGTGAATTTCTGTGTTCATTGCCTTCCCGCCTTTCCTACGCCGGCTTGACCGACAGTCCCATGCTCTGTATGAACCAGTCGCGCTGCTGTTCCAGCTTGGAATCGAGCGTGTCGTCCACCAGAATGCCGGCCTGCGGATTCATTCCCCTAATGCCGCCCAGTGCGATATCACCGGAAAAGTCCAGCCGGCTGCCGGCCGGGCACAGGTCCTTCAGGATGCTTTCCCGCTCCCGGTCCCTTTCGGACAAATAATATACCGTGCCGTCGGCCGGAATCAGCCGGGACATCTCCTGTATGGACGCACGCAGCAAATCCGTATAGGCGGGAGTGGAACCGTAGTCGAGCAGACGGCGGCGTGCTTCCTCAAACACGGTATCGATAATGGCCTGCCTGCGGCGGATCAGGTCGCCGCGTAGGGCGAATTCCCGCTGGGAAAATTCCTTTTTCAGCTGGTTGTTGACCTCTTCCCGTTCCTCATGGATCAGGTTGTAGGCCTCCTGCAGCACCTGCTGTTCGGCCTGGGCCATCCGTTCGGCCTTGAATGCCTCCACTTCGTCGTGGATTTTGCGGCTCTGCTCTTCGGCGTAAGCCGTAATGGCCTCCACAAACTTATCTACCTTTTTATTATTATTGTTGATCATAAACCGGATCCGCCTTTCTTTGGCTCAGATCTTGATACCGATGGCATCCCGCACATAACGGGTAATGGAGTCCTTGGCACGGCCGTTTCCGTGCCGGTCGGGTATTTCCACGATCAGGGGACGCGAGCGGTGGAGCTTGAGATCATCCACCAGGTCGCGGCAAAGGGAGACCAGGTGCTCCGTCATCAGGATTATGGCGACGTCCTCCTGCTCCATGGCGCCGGACAGGGCTTTCTGCACTTCGTCTTCTTCGTGCACCACGACCCCTTCTATCCCGGCCATGCGCATGCCGACCTGGGTATCCACGTTGTCGCTGATAAGATAAAAACGCACAATCGATTCCTCCCTGCGGGCGGATCAGGCGAACAGGATCAAAATGGAGATCAGCAGGCCATACAGGCCGAGGCCTTCGCCGAGCGCCACGAAAATGATGGACTTACCAAAGGATTTCGGATTCTCCGCCGTGGCGCCGATAGCTGCGGCAGAACCGGCGGCAACGGCAATACCGCCGCCGATACCGGCCAGGCCCACCGCCAGGGCGGCGCCGATGTACTTCATACCGTCATTTGACGAGGCGGCGGTATCCGTCGTTTCCGACTGAGAGGCCGCCGGGGCCGGATCCGTGTCGGCGGCCACGCCGAAGGGCAGGATCAGGCTGAATGCCATAATGGCGGCCAGGCACAGGAAATGCATTTTCATTGCCTTTCCCGGCGCCCAGCCCTTTTTGACCAGTGCGACGGCCACTGCGACCGAGAGGATGAGGAGCGCTACGGGAATGATTAAAAACCAGTTATTCATAATTGACAACCTCCATCAAAATAATGTCTTCATTTATCCGGCCGCGTGTACCGACAGGGGACTGAACGTCTGCCCGTCACCGATATAGTACCGGCTGAACATTTCGTAAAACTCCAGGCGCATGACCTGGATGGCCACCAGCGTGGCTTCCATGACCACCACCAAGGCATTGCCCAGAATCATGGTGACGGTATACCCGAATGGCCCGAACGGCTTTGCCAGGGCAAACACCGCCAGCATCATGCCGGCGTGCACCAGCACAAACGCGCCTACCCGGAGAAAGGACATCGTGTTGGACAGATACGTAAGCAGGGTTTCAAACAACTCGAAAAAGTTCTGCACAATAAACTCGCCCCAGCTTTCCGGTTTCCAGTCCGGGTCGTGGGCGATGAGTTTTCCCAGCAGCTCTTTAAAGAAAATGGCCAGCAGGGGAACAACCAGCACCAACACGATGTAAACCGGGTTCAGCAGCGGGATATCCAGCAGGAACTGACCGGCACAGCCGGCAATCAGGCCGACATAGAACACAAACCCGGCCACGCCGCTGGAACTGAACAGGGCGTTTTCATAATCCCGCCTTCGCAGGCTGGAGAAAATGTTGATGCCCATGGCAATGATAATCAGCACCAGTCCAGCGGCGACGGAGGCCAGCAGGATGGTTGTGGTGGACGACATGATCTCGATAGGCTTTTCATCCAATCCGAAAACGGCCTTATAGAACGGGTCGAGCAGATGCTCGAAGCCGAACACGGAGCCGTAGACCACACCGAAAACAGCGGAGGAAATGCCGCAGGGAACCAAAATGCGGCCGATCGCCATTTTTCGGAGTTTCCACATCAGCCATCCGGCTACCGCCACCAGGATTCCCTGTCCCACGTCACCGAACATGACGCCAAATAGCAGCACATAGGTGACGGCCACAAAGCCGGTGGGATCCATTTCACCGTAGCGGGGCACCCCGTACATATCCACCAGGAATTCGAAGGGCCGGAACAGCGCATGGTTTTTCAGCTTGACCGGCGGAGTGTGGCGGGTGTCGGCCTCCGCCTTTTCAAAGGTGGCCGACACCGATTCGATCGGCTCAAGCAGGGACTCAAACTGCTTTTGCGCGGGCGCGGGCACCCAGCCCGCCACAATAAATTCATCGTGATAACGGGCGGCGTAGCGGCGCAGCCCGAAAAAGTATTCCAGCCGGTACAGGGCCGTATAGACAGCCAGGCAGTTGTCCTTTTCTTTTTCCCAGATCGCGGCAAGGTCGGCGCGGGCTTTTTCGAGCTCCCGGGCAACATTTTCCTGCTCGTCGTGCAGCTGGCTGAGGATTTCCTCCACCGTACCGGTGGCCGCGGGTACATGCACCCGCTCAAAATACAGCCCGGAAAAGATGCGGTCGACGTCGTCGGCCACTTCCAGAGGGGTGAAGTACAGGCCCCAGTAATAGTTTTTTTCTTTGCCGCCGGGGAAAAACAGCACGTATGGGTTATCGCTGTACAGATCGAGCTTGTCGTAACTCTCTACAGGGAGCCTGCCGAAGCGCACTTTTATGTTTTTGCAGGACAGGATGCTGCTCAGCTCGATATCCAGCCCTTTCAAATGCTCGAACTGGCCGATATCCTGTACTAGTGACTGGGCTCGCCCGTTCAGCTCGGAAATGCGTTCGAACGCGCCGGTGGCTCGCCCGCTGAAATCCTGGATATAGGCCAGCAGCTCCTTTTCCGATAAGGGAGACGGCCGGACCTCTTCGGGCTGTGCGCCCAACCGCTGAATGGCGCCTTTCAGGCGATTCAGCGGTTCCGTATAGGGATTTTCTTCCCGTACGGCGGAAAAATCTTTTGTGTCGGAGAAAAAGGTCAGGGCGTCTTCGGGATGAAACAGCCCGCTTTCGCCGCAAACCTGCATGACGTCGTCCAGATGCGGCATCAGACCGACAATGGTAACCAGTTTCATGGTGGTGACCGCCAACAGAAATCCCTCCCTTTATTCTGTGCCGCTGCCGCCCAGCACCAGCATTGACTGGATGTCGGCCGGGGGCAGGCTGTATCGAATGCCTTCGATAATATTGATCAAATCGTCCTGCTCGATCTCGGTGATAATGATGTAGGAGGCGAACACGACCAGCGGATAGGTGGAAAAATGCATATACCGCCGCGCGACAAAATAGGGCAGCCGCAACGGCATATCGTCCACATTAACCCGCTGTGATTCCTCCACATGTTTGCCGGCGGTGGAGAAAAACAGCTCCAGCACCTGCGCATCATTCTCGGCCTCGACCATCTGCCGCATCACTGCTTTGGAAAGGTTGCCGGTAACGGGGAGCAGGTTGCGGCGTATCTCGTCCGGGGACATGTGGAAGTATTTTTTCATACGGCGGATACGGGACACGTTGATCGCGTCGATCTGGGTGCCGAAAAGCTTCAGCATTTCCCGCCGCTCTCCGGACGACAGTCCCTGCACATCATCAAACAGCGTGCTGAACAAATAAGACGTCAGCGCGTTTTCCACCTCCGTCATAGGCAGTTCGTCCATATGGCAGGGGAGAAACCTGCGTAGAAGAGGCCCATATGGGGTCTGCCCGGCGGCGTCCGCTACATCTTCAAATGTTTTGGCAGAGGCCATGCTTTTCAAGTCCAGGCGAGTGACGCGCGTGAGAAAAGCCGGCACCGAGAAGAGAAAATCCTGCGTGCGGTGCGCACGCATCAGATGCAGGCAATGCATGATCTGCTCAATTTCACTCTTTTTAATGTAGTAATCCGACAGCCGCTGATTCATGGAACGGTCGTAATGCATCAGCGACTCATAATCGTCAAACAGCTTGCGCCGGATCACCGCTTCCAGATATCCCCGATGAACCGCGCCTTCGTTGACATCGGCCAGCACGTCGGCGTAATGCGTCCGGGTTTTGAGGTAGGAAGCCACTTCACCGACGTTATGACAGCTCAGCAGGTTTTTATAGTCCTGACGGGTCAGACAGCGGCCATACATGGCGCGCGCCTTGGCAGAAATTGCCCCCGCGGAATAGGAAAGCGCCATTTTTACCAGGTCCTTTCAACAGGTTGACGATCTGTCAGCGGGCCAGAACCCGCTGCACAATCTGTTCCACCCATTCGTCGTGATGGTCGTTGTAGGCCTGCTCCAACACAGCCGCCTGTTCGTCATAATGGGCTTTGCATTTTTCCCATTTCTGATTCATCATGGTGCGGTCCATTTCGCTGTTAATGCGGATACGCCGTCGGGCCTTTTGCAGATAATCCTCCCGCAGCGCCCGCACTTTTTCTTCGATCTCCTGCTCACAGGTCAGCTTTTCACGCTGCGCGGCCTCCGTGGTCTGCTGGGCCTTGCGGTCCATATCGATGATTTGTTTAATCACGTCTTCCATCCTGCCAGCCTCCCTTAAAATAACAACCACAATATCCAGGCCGGAAAGGCGCTTAGCACCTTTCCGGCCGGCTTAACGTCGGAATTTAGTTTTTCAAACTCTGCATGGGAGCCGGTATACGGCCGCCCCGCGCGATAAACCGCGCCGGCGAATAGGTGTTGAGCGGCATAACCGGACCACCTCCGAGCAACCCGCCAAACGAGAGCTCTTCACCTACCGTTTTGCCAATAGCGGGGATAACCCGCACCGCTGTGGTTTTGGAGTTGACCATGCCGATGGCCGCCTGGTCCGCGATAATGGCGGCAATGACCTCGGCGGGAGTGTCGCCTGGAATATTGATCATATCCAGTCCGACCGAGCAAACGGCGGTCATGGCCTCCAGCTTTTCGATTCGCAGGCATCCGCACCGGGCGGCGTCGATCATACCGCGGTCCTCGGTGACGGGAATAAAAGCGCCCGACAAACCGCCCACGTGGGACGAAGCCATCACGCCGCCTTTTTTAACCGCGTCGTTGAGCAGGGCCAGCGCCGCCGTGGTGCCGTGAGCACCGCAGCATTCCAACCCCATTTCTTCCAGAATATGCGCTACGGAATCGCCCACTGCCGGCGTCGGCGCCAGCGAGAGATCCACGATCCCAAAGGGCACTCCCAGCCGTTTGGAGGCTTCAACAGCCACCAACTGTCCCATGCGGGTGATTTTAAAGGCGGTCTTTTTTATAATGTCGGCCACACCGGTCAAGTCGCATTCGCCGGCCTTGGCCAGCGCCGCCCGGACTACGCCCGGTCCGGAGACGCCCACGTTGATGACGCAGTCCGGCTCACCGGCCCCGTGGAACGCACCGGCCATAAACGGGTTGTCTTCCGGCGCATTGCAGAACACCACCAGCTTGGCGCAGCCGATGCAGTCGCGGTCAGCGGTGCGTTCTGCCGTGAGCCGCACCGTGCGGCCCATCATACCTACGGCGTCCATGTTGATGCCCGCTTTGGTGGAACCGATGTTGACCGAGGAGCAGACATGGTCGGTCACGGCCAGCGCTTCGGGGATCGCCTCAATCAGCTCACGGTCACCGGGTGAAAACCCTTTCTGGACCAGGGCGGAAAATCCGCCAATAAAATTAACCCCACAGGCCACCGCCGCTTTTTCCAGCGTCACGGCCAGCTTAACGGCGTCTTTCTCCTGGCAGGAGGCCAGAATCATGGCGATAGGGGTAACGGAAATGCGTTTGTTTATAATCGGCACGCCGAATTCTTTTTCAATTTGCTCGCCGGTAGACACCAGATTTTTCGCATACCGGGTAATTTTGTCATAGACACGGGCGCAGACGACATCAATATTGCTGTCGCAGCAGTCTAGCAAGGAAATGCCCATGGTAATCGTGCGCACGTCCAGATTTTCGTCTTCGAACATGGAGATGGTTTCCAGAATATCGTTTACATTGATCATCGTCATTCACCTTCAAATATGATGCATGGTATTAAAGATATCTTCATGCATGGTGTGGATGTCCAGTCCCATTTCCTGTCCGGCTTCGTTAAGGGTATCGACAAACTGGGGGAAGGGGATATCGCTGCCGGAAACGTCTACCATCATGATCATGGCAAACATGTCCTGAAGAATCGACTGCGTAACCTCCAGCACGTTTATGTGATGCTGAGAACATTCGGCCGAGACACGGGCAAGAATGCCCACCGTGTCTTTGCCAAGAACGGTAATAATGGCGCGTTTCATAGGAATTCCTCCTGCGGCGGCTGAACCCGCCCCTGTTAATAATTAAAGATTATGACTAGTATAGCACATGGGGATGGAAAAAGAAAGCGTATACCTGCCCAAAAGAGGGCGTGTTCGCCCGGGAAATTTGCGGTTAATCACAACAAAAGCAAGGGAAGTTAACGCAGGGGACTTGACTTTTTTCATTTGGATGGCTATAATACATACGCACCTGCCGGTGTGATGGAATTGGCAGACGTAGTGGACTCAAAATCCACCGCTGGCGACAGCGTGCCGGTTCGAGTCCGGCCACCGGCACCACCGAAACAGCATTTTCAGAGCAATCTGGAAATGCTGTTTTTCTTTTTATCCGTCCTTCCTTGTCCCCTCGATAATCCCGGCAATGGCCTGCGCTGACTGCACTTTTGAGGCGTATTCCAAATGCGAGTAAATATTGGCCGTGGTGCTGAATTCGCTGTGCCCCAGCCACTCCTGAATCTGTTTCATGGGGACGCCGTTTGCCGGCATCAGGCTGGCGCAGAAGTGACAGCACGATCTTGATGGTACCATTTTTTAAAACGGATGAGAGAAAAGAGGGGTATGGCAGACCAAAAGCCATATATCAACCCCTAACCTTACTGGTCCATATGCAGAACGAGGGTGTCGCTCCGTCATCTAATAGATGACGGAGCGACACC
>URYP01000071.1 GCA_900552115.1 uncultured Oscillospiraceae bacterium
TTCATTACCAACGCGATCTTGCTACACTGACCGCGAAGGATTTTATTGATGTGGTTGACCAGATCAGCACACTGGTGCGGCTGCGGTCGCGATAAACCAGCCGCTGGATGCGGTCGAGGATCGGCCCGCCAAAGGCCGGATCGTCCGCGATTTTGGGGTAATAGGCTTCGCTGCCGTACAGAGTGGTGACGCCATGGCATTCCAAGTCGGCCTCGCACAGCACGTATATCCCCAGCTCGTCGCACAGGTCGAGCAGCAGCGGCGAACAGGGATAATGGCTGGTGCGCAGCGCGTTTACATTGTGCTGCTTCATCAGCATCAGATCGGCCCGCATTTGCCCTGGCGTGACGGCATAGCCCACGGCGGGATCGCTGTCGTGCCGGTTGACGCCTCTGAGCCGCAGCGGACGGCCGTTGAGCCGTACCACGCCGTCCGCCACGCGGATGGCGCGCAGGCCCACAGCGAAAGGAATAATTTCTTTCCCACATTGGAGCAGAAGGGTATAAAGATAGGGCTGCTCCGCATTCCACAACACCGGCTCGGGCACTTCGATGCGCAGGCGACCATCATCGCCGGAGGCGGCGGCTATTTTTTTGCCCTGCCCGTCAAAAAGCTGCGCGCTGACCGGCAGCCGCCCCGCATTGAAGGTACAGTCCACCTCCACCGCCGCGCGGGTATAATCGTCCGACAGCGGGGTGGTAATCACCGCGTCGGCGATGTGCTGGTCTTCCCGCAGCAGCAGGTAGACGTCACGGAAAATCCCGGACATGCGGAATTTGTCCTGATCCTCCAGGTAGCTACCGTCGCACCATTTCAGCACCAGCACAGCCAGCATGTTGTCCCCGGTCTTGACGTAATCGGTCACATCGAACTCGTCCGGCGAGTGGGATACCTGGCTGTAGCCCACAAAATGGCCGTTCATCCACACATAATAGGCGGCGTCCACTCCCTCAAAGCAGAGGTGCACCCGTCCCTCGGTCTGTTGGCGGGACAGCCGGAAGGGGCGCAGGTAGGCCCCATAGGGATTTTCCACCGGCACATAGGGCGGGTCATAGGGAAAGGGGTACTGGATATTGGTATACTGGTGATGGTCGTATCCGTGCATCTGCCAGACCGACGGCACCGGCAGGGAGGCAAAACCCTGTGTAGCGTATGGCGGTTTAAAAAACTCCTCATCCAGCCGGCGGACGTTTTCGCCATAGCGAAACTGCCACTGGCCGTTCAGGGATACGTAGCGGTTCGAGCGTTCCCGCGCGCGGGTACAGGCATCGCGGGCCGTCATATAGGGGATAAAATACGTGCGGGGAGGCAGGGTCCCCACATGCAGGGTATCCATATCTTCAAAGTAGTTTGGAATAATCATGCCGGTTCCTCCTTTGGGGTGGGTACAAATGCTCATACGTCATCAGTATACCGGATCGCCGGTCAAAAAGATATGCGCGATTCCTACAAAAAAGCGCGTGCATTCTTTTCCCTATTCCTCCCTTTATTCACAGCCTGTCCATTGACGGGAATGGAAATAACTGGTATACTGAATTTCAAGGCAACGCCTAGGGACAGGGGAAGCCTGGGTGCCGCCGCGAGGCGGCTCCCGTGAAAAGGTGCAGTACCGTTTTCTGGTCTCTGCAAAAGCTATGGTATACAAATCCGTCATCTTTAAAAAGGAGTGGGATCATTATGAAAGACTTGAAAGGCAGCAAAACCGAGGCCAATCTGCTGGCCGCATTCGCCGGGGAATCCCAGGCGCGCAATAAATATACATATTATGCCTCCAAGGCAAAAAAGGACGGCTACGAGCAAATCGCGGCCATTTTCACGGAAACCGCCAACAACGAAAAAGAGCACGCCAAAATTTGGTTTAAGCTGCTTCACGACGGTATCGGCGACACGCTGGACAACTTGGCCGACGCCGCTGCCGGTGAAAATTACGAGTGGACCGATATGTACGCCACCTTTGCCAAGGAGGCTAAGGAGGAAGGCTTTGACAAAATTGCTTACCTGTTTGAGCAGGTCGGTACCATCGAAAAAGAGCACGAGGAGCGCTACCGCGCCCTGATCGACAATATTGAGGCCGGCCGTGTATTTGAGCGGGACGGCGAGATTTATTGGCAGTGTGCCAACTGCGGTTACATCCACAAAGGCTTGAAAGCCCCTGAGGTCTGCCCTGTATGCGCCCATCCGCGTGCCTTTTTCCAAATTCAGGCGAAAAACTATTGATCTTAAAACGGATGGTTCGCCAAATGGCGCGCGTCCTTTAGAAGAACAGGCTCTGCGGAGAATTCCGCAGAGCCTGTTCTTTGCTTCGCGGCAATCGGTTGTTAGAACGAAAAATAGCGGCCCTATCCGGTAATCGGAAAGGACCGCTTTTTGTTGTTATTCTTCGTCTTCCCTGCTGTGAATCAGGGGCAGGGTGTCCACCGCCTCGGCCACCGGCTCCCGCATCCACAAGGCAGGGGTGATCCGCAGGGTAAAACCGCCTCCGTTTTCCGCCGCCCATTCGTGCATGGGCGCGCGGGGCAGCGCGTAGGCAGCCATCAGCATCATAATTACGCCGCCGTGCGTGCAAATCACCGCCTCGGTATCTTTATGGCGCATCAAATCCTCCACCAGCGCCTCAAATGCGGCCATCACCCGCTGCTGAAATTGTTCGCCGGTCTCGCCGCCGGGGATTTCCACCGCTTCCCCGGCCAGCCAGCGGCGGAACCGATCGTCCTGCTTCAGATGGGCGGCGCTTTTGCCGTCCCACTCCCCGAAATCGCATTCAGCCAATCCTTCCGATACTTCAATCCGGCAGCCGGGATAAAGTACCTCGAGCGTCTGGCGGCAGCGAGTGAGCGGACTGGAAAAAAAGCGCGTACCGCCGGGATACCGATACTGGGTTTTCATGTCCAGCAGCCCAGTCAGTCCCTCAGGCGACAGAGGCTCGTCCGTCCGGCCAATATAACGCCCGTCAAGGTTCGCCTGCGTCTGCCCATGGCGAATTAAATGGATTTTATAGCTTTGCATTAAAAGCACCTCTCTAAAAGCAGCAATTTGCCTGTTTACATTTTGTTGTTTTTCGGCTACAATTATAAACGCATTGTATATTTTGTCGAATACCGCCGAATTGTCACCCGGTTTTATCATAAAGGAGCGAACGGCCATGACCACTGATTTTCCGCGCATACTATTGGCGCTGCGCAAGGAGCACAAGCTCACGCAAAAGCAAGCGGCCAAAGACCTGGGCGTCTCGCCCGCCCTGCTGTCCCATTACGAAAAGGGCGTCCGCGAATGCGGCCTGCAATTTGTGGTGCGAGCCGCGGATTATTACCATGTCTCCTGTGATTTCCTGCTGGGCCGCACAGCGGACCGCTCTGGAATGGCGCCGGAGCTAGTATCTCCTAAAGCAAGGCGGACGGAAAACCAAAAGCCGCTGGAACTTTCATCCCCCGAGGACCGGCAGCAAAAGCAGGTGCTGCAGGCGGTGCACATCCTGTTCCGTATGCTCCAGACCTGCCGCCACCCTCAGCTCACGGAGGAGGTTACCAACGCGCTGTCGGTCATGCTCTACACCCTGTTCCGGGAGTTGTGCGGGAATGGGAAGAAAACCTCCCAAGCGTTATTCCCCCTGTCCGGCGCCCAGTTTCCGCCCCTTGCGGCCGCCGCCTTGAGCCGTTCAGTCGCCCGGGTGGGCTGCCTGGCCCAAGGCGTATCCGTGCGGGAGACCGAGGGCCTGTCCCCCGATGCCATCCCCTCGCTGTCGGAAGAAAAACTGCGCCGGGATTTCCCATTCTTCGCCTCGTCACTGATCCGCCTGCTGACACAAGCGGAGGAATCCCTGCGGGGCGCAACCTGACCCGTCATCTATAAAGGCCGGCCATAGGCTGAGGCGCTGTCTGGCGCCCTTCCTTGGCCGGCCCTTTTTATGGCGTTTCTTCCGGGAGCGCCGGATCCCTTTGCGTCGGTTCACTGCGGGAGGCCCGCGGCGCCTTTTTTAGAAGCGCCGGCGGAATGAGGAACGCGGTCACTGTGGTTACGCTGACACAGGCCAGACAGAAGAGACGAAAATACCAGTTGTCCACGCCCATCTCGATGCGCTCAAATACGGCCGGTATCACATACAGCGCAATGGCCAGCAATTCGTTGATCACCACCATGACGCGCAGGAAATTGACGTCCATTCGTCGGCCGTGCAGAGCGGCCTGCGCCATCGCCGGCGTGAGGAACAGCTGGATGGTGTGCACCATCGCCAGCGTATTGACCCAGAACATGTCGAAGCTTTGGGAAAAATCGGCGCCGGCCGACCTCACCAGAGCCACGCCCGCCGCCAGAGGAAACCCGATCAGCAGTACATATACGACGATCCGGCATACCACCCGCGCCGTACGGCTGCTCCAAAAGCGGTAAGACAGCACCGCACAGATAATGCCGGCAACGAACAGACCGTAAAGCACCGGCTGGGCCGTGGTGGTCAGCACAAACAAAGCCAGCCCCATCACCAGCTGCACGATGGGGAAAATAATCAGCAGCTTACGGTACAGGTCGGTGTCCGAGAGAGGAGTGCGTGATTTTCGGGACATACGGGTTCCTCCTTGCTCAATATGTGATTTCATTATAGCCGGTTCTCTCCTAAAAAGCAAGGGAGGCTTTTGTCGCCCGGACAGAGGTTTTGTAAAACAGTGCGGGCGTTTTATCCCGTCGTTGCCCGCCGTCTTTTCTATCACCTTAACAGGGAATCAGAGGAACTCGCTTCAAGGCCGAATAAACGATCAAAACGGCTGCCGGTCTGAAACCGGCAGCCGTTTTCCATACCGTATAAAGGCGTTTATCCCCGCAGCATCTCCTTGTACAGCCGGATATACTCGTTGGCCGAGCGTCCCCAGCTGAAATCACAGCGCATGGCCCGTTCCACCAGACCAGGCCAATCAGCCTTGTTGGCATAAGCCCCCAGCGCGCGATGGATGGCATACAGCATGTCGTTGGCATTATAGGTCTGGAAGGTAAAGCCGTTGCCGGAGCCATCCCCGCAGTCGTGGATGCTGTCCTTGAGACCGCCGGTTTCCCGTACCACCGGCAGCGCGCCGTAGCGGCAGGCCACCATCTGCGACAGGCCGCAGGGTTCGCTTTTGGAGGGCATTAGGAAAATGTCGCAGGCCGCGTATATTTTGCGGGCCAATTCCGGCACAAAACCACTGCAATAGCAGAACCTATCCGGATATTTCTCCTGCATCTCCCGGAAAAAGCTTTCGTACTGCCAGTCGCCCGAACCGAGCACCACCATCTGCACGTCGCTTTGCAGCAGTTCATCCAGCACATATTTGACCAAATCCAGTCCCTTGTGTGCGACCAGCCGGGTCACCATGCCGATCAGCGGCACATCCTCCCTCTGAGGCAGGCAGAGCCGCTCCTGCAAAGCCCGCTTGCAGCCAGCCTTTCCGGAAAAATCATCCGCCGAATAATGCACGGGGATGTCGGGATCGGTTTCCGGATTATAGCTGTCGGTATCAATCCCATTAAGGATGCCGCTCACCTTCCAGCGGCGTGCCTGCAAAATTCCATCCAGGCCGTGGGAATACCACGGATCCATGATTTCCTGCGCATAGGTGGGGCTGACCGTCGTCACTCGTCCCGCCGCTTCTATGGCGCCTTTCATCAGGTTGACGTCGCCGTCCTGCTCCACCAGTTGTTTAGCCGACTCCGGGATGCCGAAGACATCCTCGAGGATATCCATGCCGTACCGGCCCTGATATTGGATGTTGTGGATGGTATACACGGTTTTGATGGAGCTGTATTCCTCCCGACCGGCGTAAAACAGATGATGGTAGACTGGAATCAGCGCCGCCTGCCAGTCGTTGGCGTGGATAATGTCGGGTTTAAAATCGATAGCCGGCAGCATTTCCAGCACGGCGCGGGCAAAAAACGCGAACCGTTCGGCATCGTCGTAATGCCCGTACAGTCCCGCCCGCTTAAAATAATACTGGTTATCCAGCAGATAATAGATCACCCCGCCATACCGGGCTTCAAATACGCCGCAGTACTGCCGCCGCCAGGCCACCGGCACCGACAGGCTAGTGAGGAACGTCATCTGGTCCCGCAGCTCCTGCGGCACCGATTCATACAGGGGCAGTACCACCCGGCAGCCGATTAGCCGGCGCCTGAGCGCCTGCGGCAGGCTGCCCGCCACATCTGCCAGTCCGCCGGACGCCGCAAAGGGGAGCGCTTCGCTCGTTGCGTACAATACTTTCACAAAAAAGCCTCCTTTTCCTGTCCTGTTCGTTGTAAGCCCGGCCCGCTGTCTGGTTGGCAGCAGGCGCCAATTCAGGTTGCTTTTATCGCTTGTTAAAACCAGCAAACACCAGAAGAATGGCGCCACCGCGTGGAGGCAGCAGGGATCTCATACCAAGAATCCCGGCGGGATTCTTTATAGACCATTCTTCCGAAGTCTTTTGCTTGCAATAGACTTTCGGCTCGGGCCAACCGGCCCGACACTATTTATATTATAGATTTGCAGAATCCAGAAGAATGGCATTGCCGCGTGGCGGCAGGAGGGATCTCATCCCGACAGACATTCTTCCATTGTCTCGGGCCAACCGGCCCGAGACTATTTATACCACGGCGCCCTTACTGATAAATACCGGATAGTTCCCGGCGCCCTGCATGGTGCGTCCGCTTTGTATCGTCACGTTTTTATCGAGTATAACCGAATGGATCATGGAGCCGCGGCGGATAACCGAGCCCTGCATGACCACGCTGTTTTCCACCACCGCATCCCGCTCGATATGCACATCGCGAAAAATGATGGAGTTGCGCACCGTCCCCTCGATTTTGGCGCCGTCCGCCACCAGCGAGTCGGTAACGTCGGAATGCAGTCCATAGGTGGCCGGGGCGCAGTCCCGCACTTTGGTATAGATGGGACGTCCCGCCGGGAACAAATCCGCCCGCACCCGGCTGTCGAGAAAGTCCATGCTGACCGCAAAATAACTGCTCAGTGAGCAGATCGGCTCGGCGTAAGAGGTAACCTCTACCCCGTGCATCGGCATATCCCCATGGTACCGTTGCAGGATATCCCGCTCAAAATGCATTTGGTTGCGGCTAACCGCGTCGGATACCAGCCGAACCAGCAGGTCGCGGCGCAGGATATACGTCCCCAGCCCGAAGCAGCAGTCCCGCAGGCCGCTTTCGTTAATCTGGATATCCGTTATCCGGTTGCCGTCATCCAGTGTCAGCACCAAATTTTCCCGCAATTCGGGCAGCGGCCCGCGCTTATACCCGATGGATATATCCGCGCCCGAGGCAATATGTTTTTCAATCAGCCGATCATAGTTGAGATTACCCACAACATGGCTGTCGCATAGGATAACGTATTCTTCCCGCGCGTTTTGGAGAAAGGCGCCGATCCCGGCCAGGGCGGACACCCGCCCGCTGTACAGATCCTCCCGCGTGTCAAAGGGCGGCAGGAAGCACAGCCCTTCATGCTTGCGGGAGAGGTCCCACGCCTTGCCCGAGCCAATGTGATCCATCAGCGACTGGTAATGGCTCTTGGTCACGACGCCTACCTTGGCAATGCCGGCATTGACCAGACTGGACAGGGTAAAATCGATCAGGCGGTACCGGCCGCCAATAGGAATGGAGCCCATAGACCGCACCACGGTCATATCCCGCAGGGCGTCGTCGTGCATATTGGAAAAAATAAGGGCCATGACGTTGTTATTCCGCATCCGGCTCCCCTCCTTTCACATCTTCCTCCACCATGGCGCAGGGCGGCACTGTAGCTCCCGCGCCAATATGGACCCCGGATGCTACCACGGATACGCCCCAGTCATCCGCGTGGTCCTCCGGCCGGGCGCCAACCACCGCGCCCTCCCCGATCTCGGCGTTCTCCGCCACAATCGCATACTGCACCCGGGCGCCGGCCCTGACTCGGGCGCCCGGCATCAGGATGGAGTCGCGTACCTCCGCGCCCTCCTCCACCGTTACGCCGGAAAAGAGCACGGAAAAATCCACTGTGCCGAATATATTGCCGCCTTCAGAAATCAGGCTGTTTTCCACTTTGGCATGCGGGCCGACGTAATGGGGCGGATGACCTTCGTTGCGCGAATAAATCCGCCAGGAGGCGTCGGACAGGTCGAGGGAGGTCTGCGGATTGAGCATATCCATATTGGCTTCCCACAGGCTGTCGATGGTGCCCACGTCTTTCCAGTAGCCGTCGAACCGGTAGGCGAACATCCGCTCCCCGGCTTCCAGCATGGCGGGAAGCACATTTTTCCCAAAATCGTTCTGCGAATGGGGATCCTGTTCGTCCATGGTGAGATAGTGTTTCAGCTTCTCCCAGGTGAACACGTAAATGCCCATGGACGCCAGATTGTTTTTGGGATGCTCCGGCTTCTCGTCAAACTCATAAATGGAGCCATCCTCATGCGTGTTGAGAATACCGAAGCGGCTCGCCTCAGACATCTCCACCTCCAGCACCGCGATGGTGCAGTCGGCCTTATGGCGCTGGTGGGCGGCAATCATCTGAGAATAATCCATTTTATAAATATGGTCACCGGACAATACCAACACGTATTCCGGCTGATACCGTTCGATAAAATCCATATTTTGATAAATAGCGTTGGCCGTGCCCTTGTACCAGTCCGCCCCCTTGTTTTTCTGGTAGGGCGGCAGGATATGTACCCCGGCATTGAGGCGATCCAAATCCCAGGGTTCCCCCGCACCGATATAGTCGTTGAGTTCCAACGGCTGGTACTGGGTCAGCACCCCCACGGTCTCAATACCCGAATTTACACAGTTAGACAGCGGGAAATCGATGATACGATACTTCCCGCCGTAGGGGACGGCCGGCTTGGCGATACGCCGGGTCAGCGCGTACAGCCGGCTCCCCTGCCCGCCGGCCAGCAGCATGGCCACACATTCCTGCTTGCGAAACATACTCCCTACCTCTTTCCTTTTTTGCCCGCCGGACGGCCGGGCGCTTTTTTATGCTGATAATACTGCACCGATAACGGCGGCAGCGTCAGAGAAATCGACTGGTCATACCCATGCATGGGGATTTTTTCACTCCGCACCGTGCCGTTGGTTATCCCCCTACCGCCAAAGGCCTTGTCGTCGGTGTTAAACACCTCCCGGTACCAGCCCGGCTGCGGCGCGCCAATCCGGTAATCCTCCCGGAGCACCGGATTAAAATTGCAGACCACGAGCCGCTCGTCCCCTTTGTGGTCGATCCGGCGGAACGCGATGACGCTTTGCATATAGTCGTCATGCGCAATCCACGAAAAACCCTCCCAGGAAAAATCGTCCTCCCACAGCGGCGGCGCAGCCAGGTAAAAGGCGTTGATGCTGGCCACAAAATGCTGAAGCTGCTGGTGGGTTTCGTAATCCAGCAGGAGCCAGTCCAGCTCCTCCTCAAAAGCCCATTCTTTAAACTGTCCGAACTCACTGCCCATAAACAGCATTTTTTTACCGGGGTGAGCCATCATATAGCCAAGAAACGTACGCACACTGGCAAATTTGTCTTCATAGCCGCCCGGCATTTTGCCAATCAGCGACCCTTTCCCATGCACCACCTCATCGTGAGAGATGGGCAGAATAAAGTTTTCGGAGAAAGCGTAGAAGAAGGAAAACGTCAAATGGTCATGATTATGCTTGCGGAAAAGCGGGTCGAGCGACATATACTGGAGCATATCGTTCATCCAGCCCATGTTCCACTTGAAATTAAAGCCCAACCCGCCGTCGGCGGTGGGACGGGAAACCAGCGGCCAGGCGGTGGATTCCTCAGCAATCATCATGGTTTGCGGATAGGAGGCAAAAACCGCCTCATTCAGGCGGCGGAGAAACGCCACCGCCTCCAGATTTTCATGGCCGCCGTTTTGGTTGGGCACCCACTCGCCGTCCTTACGGTTATAGTCCAGGTACAGCATGGAGGCCACGGCGTCCACCCGGATGCCGTCCGCATGGTACCGCTCCAGCCAAAACAGCACGTTGGAAATGAGGAAATTCTGCACCTCGGTGCGGCCGTAATCGAACACACAGGTACCCCATTCATAATGCTCTCCCTTTCGGGGGTCGGCGTATTCGTAACAGGGTGTACCGTCAAACCGGTACAAGCCCTGCTCGTCCTTGGGAAAGTGGGCCGGCACCCAATCGAGGATGACTCCCAGGCCCGCCTGGTGGCACCTGTCCACAAAGCGCATGAACTGATGCGGCGTACCATAACGGGAAGTCGGCGCAAAATAACCGGTCACCTGATAGCCCCAGGATCCATCGTATGGATACTCCATCACCGGCAGCAGTTCCAGATGGGTGTACCCCATTTTTATGACATAGGGTACCAGCTCCTCCGCCAGTTTGTCATAGTCGAAGGTCTGGCCGTCGGGATAGCGCCTCCAGGAGCCCAGATGCACCTCATAAATGTTGATAGGACGGTCATAAATGGACTGACTTTTCTGCCGCTCGATCCAGGCGGCGTCGCCCCATTCATACCCATCCAGCAAATAGATTTTGGAGGCGTTGGCCGGACGGGTTTCATAATGATACGCGTATGGGTCGGATTTAAAGACAGCCCGTCCGGTGGTATCGGTCACGCAGTATTTATAGGCATCGTATTCCTGCGGCCCCAAAAGCACCGTTTCCCACACACCGTCTTCACGCCGGGTCATGGGGGCCGCATCGCTCTGCCAATCGTTGAAACTACCTACCACGGATACCGCCGCGGCATTTGGAGCCCATACGCGAAATATATATGCGCCGTCAGCCAAAAGATGACAACCCATTTGTTCGTAAGCCCGGATATCCTCATACAACGGAGGACATGTGCTTTTTTCGCTTTTTTTCACATCCATATCCCGCTCAGCTCCCTCCCCAATTTTCAATCCCATTGTAACACCTTCTCTATAAAAAGCAAGCCAAATTATTATGAATTCAATAATATTTCATATTTATATCGTATATAATTGTCTATTTATAACAATTTCATGCAGCTTGTCCTGTGTAACCTATAGTATACGCGTTCCTGCTTTAGAAAATCGTCGAATTGAAACCCGCTCAAAAAAATGAGGAAAGAAGCGTCGGCCCCAAGAAAAAAGCCCCTTGTTATCGCAAGCGACAAAAAGCGGGACATCCTGAGG
>URYP01000072.1 GCA_900552115.1 uncultured Oscillospiraceae bacterium
CGGGCCCGTACATATGGAAAAAGAGAGAAGATGTAGGTTACTTAAAAGACGATATTTTCTGTGTAGCAAATTGCAGGATTAACAAGGCATCCCCGGCGGTTACGCCGTCCTTGCCGTCAACGTCCGCCGCCGCTGCCTGCGCCGGCGTTAGGGTGATCTTGTGGGTCGCGGCCTGCAGCGCCAGCAGGGCATCCGCTGCGTTAATATGTCCGTCCCCGTTTATATCGCCGAGTACGACGGCAGGCTTGTGCTCCAGCCCGTCTTTTGCCTCCATCAAATCCGCAAGGGCGTCATCCACCTGCTTCTGCGTTGCCTGGGGATCGCTATACACGGTTTGCGCGGCATTCAGGGCTGCGGTATAGGCCGCGGCGGTCGCCTCAGTATAAGGCGTAAGGTCGGTGATTTGTTCATCCAGCGCCTTTTTCAGATCGTCTTTATTGACCCTCTGCGCCTCTTTGGTAACCGTCACGGTATACATCCTGGTCGTCTTTTGATCCGGCGCGGTTACCGTATAGGTGACCGGCGATGAGAAGTCGGCAGCGCCGGCGGGCGAAAGCGTCGCACCGGTCATCAGCCCTATATCCGGGATCAGCGCCGTCAAATCGGTATCGTAGGGTACGGTCACGGCGATCGTTCCGTTTTCCGTATCGATCGTTCCGGCCTGGCCAGCCAGGGAGAAGGAATAGACGGTGGTCGCCGCGTTCGTAATCCCCTCCGCAAACAAATCGGCCAGCAGCACATAGCCCGCGTCGTTGGGATGGATGCCGTCGGCAAATTTATCGGCGGCATTTTTGGTAGCGGTATTCGCGTCGATCAGCGGGCAGCCCATCTCGGCCGCCACCCGGCGCTGAATTGGCGCGATCTCGCCGCTGACCACCGCGTCGTTGATATTCCAGTTGCGGTTGTAGGCCGTCGGGGAAGTCGCCAGGATAACCGTCGGATGAGAGGGCAGATCGCGGTAGACCTTTATAAGCTCGCGCAGCTCTTGCTCATACTTGTCGCCATGGGCGTTCCACGTCGCGTCCTTCGAGTCGTTAGTGCCCAGCATAATGGTCACCACATCCGGAGCAAACGCCTTACTGTTTGCAAACGTATCGGTTTTTGTATAGCCACTGTTGTCCGCACCGTCCTTGAGCAGGGTTTTGCCGGAGTTACCGAAGTTCTGCACCGTGTAATGCGTACCAAGCCGCTGTTGCAGCTGGCTGACATAGTTGTTAGAAGCGGAGGACGCGCCGCTGCCGGCGGTGATGCTGTCACCCACGCACGCGACTTTTACCTTGACTGGCTCGGTGGTGCGGATAATCTGCATATCGCTTAGCGTCATGGTCATTTTGCCTTCAAATTTATTGACGCTGTCTATGTATATGCGGAACCGCTCGACCTGCGACCAATCCATGGTTCCGGTCTTGCCGGTCATCTCGGACAGCGGAAAGTAGAGCACGGTGCGGCCGAGATGGGTAATCTGCGTATTGGTGTTGATAAACACGTTATTTTCGGTAGGAGCATCCGGCGAGCGGAGCATAATGCGGCCGTTGCCGAACATTCCGGCTTCTTCCCGGTCGGGATCGCGGGTGATGTCCACCGTGGCGAAAAGATAAATTTTATCTAAATTTTCCTGGGAAAGGTCAAGCGCGCTTGCTAAATTGGTCCAGTTGGTGCCCAACACCTGCCGGCTGCCGCAGCTGACTGACTGCCCGGGGATGGTGGCCAAAACCGTACCGAAATTGCGGAAAGTGAGGGCGTCAATCGCCTCCAGTAAATCCGCCAGTGCCTCGTCCACCATCTTTTGGGTAACATTGGGCGAGGAATACACATTCACAGCCACCGACAACGCGCTTTGATAAGCCGCATAGGAGGCCTCGGTATACACATCGTTGCGTACAGGGGTATCCATTGCCTTTTTCAGGCTGTCTTTATCCGGGTTCATTTGCGACAGAGCGGTGCCATACACCTCCAGTTCGGCTATATCCACGCCACCAGCGGCATCGGTCACCAGCAGGCGCAGATAGCGGGCGTTTATCGCCATATCGGCGGTTTCGCGGCCGCCCTGCCCCGCGGTGACATCTGCCGCGTCGCTAAAGGTTTCGCCGTCGGCCGATATCTGCCATTTGTAGGCGCTGGCAAAGCGGTCACCCCATACGGCGGCCACGCTGTCAATCTGGTGCATTTCGCCCAGGTCGATCGTCAAGCTCGCGGGGAACGTCCCGCTCGACCATACGGTTGTTACGTTGCCATCGGTCACCGCATCGACGATATTGGCCGCGCTGTCAACGGCTGTTTTACCAGCGGCCACATTATCGCTGTCGATCTGTAAGCTGCCGTAAATTTCCATTTCCCAAATGGAAAGGCCATACTGTGGCAGGGCCATTTCCACGCCCTGTACCCGCAGATACCGGCCGGTGGTACCCTGCGGCAGCGCCGTCTGCACGGTCACGATCTTCTCGCCGCTGACGGCTGGGGCGGTAACGGTTGCAGCTGTTTTCCAGGTTTCCCCATCATCCGATACATCAATGGTATATTTCGAGGCATAAGAGGTTTCCCAACTAATCCGCACCCCATCGATGCGGGTGTTCATGCCCAGATCGGCCGTGATCCAGCCATCCTTTTTGCCTTTTTCGCCCACCCAGCGAGTAGTCATGTCGCCGTCCACCGCGTTGCTCGCCGGTTTACCGTCGGCGCTGAAGCTGGCCGTCATCGGCTTGTTGGTTGCCAGATTGCGGCTGCTTTGGAAACTGATCTCTTTGATCTGGATGGTGTCACCCGCACTTTCGGTGCACCACAGCCGCCAATACCGGCTGATGGTATTAAAGGAAACCGTTTCAGTGCCGCCCTTACCGGTTTCCTGCGCATAGGCGGTCTGCCAGTTCACCCCGTCCTCAGAGTATTGTAGTTCATACTTCGTAGCATACGCTTCGCCCCAGCGGATGGTCATGCTGCCCACATACAAATCTTCCCGCATGTCGTAACATATCCATGCCGGCGCTTCGTCGCTTTCCCAATAGGTTTCCAGATTTTTATCAAACGCCTTCGCCGCGCCGTGCTCCGGCGTGGTCGCGCTCGACTGCATCAGCGAACTGCCACCCGCCGACTGGGTGATGCTTTTGCCCGCATACGGCTCGCTGAGCGAGCAGAATTCGGTCACCGTGTTGGCGTCGCTGGTGGTCAGCACTACATTCACCATGGTGTTGGGGCGTGTGTTGGACACCGCCTCTGAGATGATTGGATCGCGGCCTGTTTCATCGATGATGAGCGAGCAGGGGCCGTCCACCGACACGGTTTTACCTTCGGCATATTCCAGCGTACCGGCCTCGTAAAAGTTGATCTGAGTCTGTTTCAGTCCCTCGTGCCGCACCGCCTGTACCCTTTCGGTATTGGTCACAATGGTAATCTGGTTGTTTTTGTTGTAGGCCGCCAGCTCTTCTTCGGTGGTATTCGGCACCACGATATAGGCATAAGAGGCATCCTGCGGCTGAACGCCGTGATCAAGCCAGAGGGAGAAGGTGCTTTCCTCCGTTTCACCAAAGCGGTCCTCGCTGAGATCGCTGTAACCATTTCCCCGCACCGTGGGATATTTTTTGGGGGTGTGGTTCAAATTGGAAAGGTGCACCTCGGTTTGCTGCGGAAACACATAACCGATCTGGTTGTTGTACACGTACTCGGCCTGATACACCTCGTCATCGGCGCCGTCAGCTACCGCCGTGCCGTTGACCGATACATCCGCCGCCTTGGTCTGGTTCAGGGTGGTGTGGATGGCCTGCTCATGGTTGGCGCGGATTCCCGCCCCCAGCGCGACATACTCATCGTCAAAGAAAAAGTATCCCACCTTGCCCTGAGTGCGCTTGTTAGTGCCATCGTGCTTATTAAAGGTATACGCCGTAGCGCCATAGGTGCCGTTGGTCACGCCCCAGCAATCGTTCGAGTCGTTGTCGAACCCGTAATGGGTCGCCAGCACAAAGGGGGCTGTGACACCCGGCACATGCCGCCAGTCATAGGTATTGTACACGCTGTTGTACTCGTCGCCGTCGATCATGATGCTGGCCGTCGCGTCGGCTGTCCAGAAGATCAGGTTGCCAAAATCCGTCTTGGGCCAGGTGGCGCGCCATTCGGTCGACTTCATGCCCTTGTGGTTCATGCGGACATTGACGCCGTAGCCCTCCCGCATATGCGACATCAGGGCCGAGGTCCACATGTAATTGCTGCCGTTGGCGCCGTTGTAGGTGGTACCGCTGGCGCCGGTGATGCTATCCAGCACCTTTTGATATTCGGCCGCGTTTTTGGGATCGTTCTTTACCATCCGCTGCAGCGGCTCGATATATCCGGACGCATTCTTGCCGCTGCCTTTGTAGCCGTCGGCCAGCTCCAGCAGATCGCCGCGGATCATCCAGCGGGTACCGCCCAGCATATAGTCGGCCATCAGGTCGAGCACATGCTGCGGCACGGCATAGTCGGTTCCGGCCAGCAGATCGATCCACAGCGCCATATCCGAAAACAGCGATTTGCCGTAGCCGTTGGTGTAAAGCTGGTTGCCATGGCAGTGGAAGGTGTTGTCCACCTGAAGGGCTTCGTCGTTAAGGCCGCCCACCCGCAGGTTGACCGACAGATATTTTTCTACCACTTTTTTAAGCTGGGCCGCATCGCCGGCCGCCAGCGACCAGTAGAGGGCGTTCTGCGTGTGCCACAGAGGGTTTTGTCCCGAACCGGCGTCACCCTCTTTGTTTACCCGGCCCAAAATAAGATCCATCGACTCTTTGGTAAGCCCTTCTTTCATCACCACGCCGATAGGGCCAAACCGCCGGGGCACACCGTTGCTGTTCTCCCACCAGTTGGTAGACCAGGGGCCCACCCAGTTGGGGTTGTCGGGATTGGCGTCTTTAATGCTGGCCCAGTAGGCAAAGGCTTTGTTCACCCCATCGGCCATCTCCTGGCTGTGGTAGTATTCGCCACCCTCTTTGGCCCAGGCATACGACATGGCCAGCATACGGTCGAGCGCCAGGTAGGGTTCCCACACCGCACCGTTGGCGGCCGACTGGGTGCAGTAATAGTCCACATCACTCCAGCTGCCGTCCTCGTTTTGCATCTCCAGATACTCGCCCGCTTTGGAAACATAGCAGATGCCGTTGTGCGCGCCGCTGCTGTGTACAGCGTCGTTGCGCAGGAAATATTCTGTTATCCGTTGACGGATCACATCCATCTGCTCCTCTAAGGTCAAATCTTTTTCGGGTACCACCGGCTCCACCATCGGGATGGTGGGATAACCGCCCTCATTATACTGCCACTTAAGCGCCGGCAGGGTCACCTCGGTATTCGCAACCCCATCGGCAAATACGATGCCGGCCTCTACGTTCGCGTTGAGGGTGTCGGCAAAAGCCTGGGCCTGCATGTCGCTGGCGCTCATTTTGATCGTCGCATTCAAAAACTTTTTGCAGCTGGTGTCCAGCGCATAGCAGTTCACCGTTTTGACCGCACTCTGCCAATTACTGCATGCAATCGCACCTTGCGTAGCGGCGGTAGTGCCGGAAATATTACCCACATTATAGCAGTTTTCAATGGTGTAAGTCCTATCCGCTTGTCCCAGGCCAAGGATGCCACCCACCTTCTCTTTGCCTGTTACGCTGCCGAAATTGGCACCGTTGGCAATGCTGACGGCGTTGATGTCTTTCGTTGCATATGAAGCCTTGCCCACCAAGCCGCCGGTTAAATTCCCGCCGGTGATCGCGCCGTAGTTCATGCAGTTTACCACGATGCCCCGCGTTACCCGACCGGCCAAACCGCCGACGCCCTCTTTGCCTGCCGCGGTTACCGAAGCGCGGTTGACGCAACGCTCAATGGTACCATTGACCATATGCCCCACCAAAGCGCCTGTGCTTTGCGCGGTGGACGTGATCGTGCCCTTTAGTGTCAGGTTTTTAACGACCGCATCCCCATTCATTGAAAAGAACAGACCGCCGTTCCAAGCGCCGCTGCCGTTCAGGGCGACACCTTTGCCCTCCGGCCCGGCAAAGTCGATGGCATAGCCGTTGCCGTCGAGGATGTCCCAAAAGGCGTCGGTATTCTCGTTGGTGCCGATGCCTTTGAAAGAATCGGCCTCGATGGTGATATCGTTGGTTAAGTAATAATAGACCTTTGAAGCCTCCTTACCGGTCGCCACGGCGGCCAGCTCCTCAGCCGTGGCAACAGGCGACAGCGTATAGTCCTGCGGCACGTCAAACGCCTGTTCCTGAGCAGTCGCCGCCAGGATTCCAAACGGTATCATGCTGAGCATCATCGCGCATGCCAATAAGAGCGATGTCCATTTTCGAGCGTATCTTTTCATAAGGCCCTCCTTTTGTATCCGTAAGGTTCCATCGGTGCTTTTAACAAAATTATACCGTATAACAAAATTTATTTGTAGGCTTTTTATGCGGTAAAATATGTAAATTTTGCTGTCTTTGTTTTTATTCGGTACGGTTAAGGCCATCTAACCGGCCGACAGAGAGTGTGAGGTAATATAAAAAAACACCCTGCTTGCCCCAGGGAGCAAACAGGGTGTAGCTATATTTTGCTTAAACGGAGGCGTCCGCCGCTTCGGATTCAGGCACCGGCTGCGGCTGTTCCGCCGAGAACACGTAATCCTTGCCCGGCAGGATCGCATTGAGCAGAATGCCCACGATGGCGGCAATGGCCAGCGATGTCAGGGTGATCGTCACCGTGCCAATGGAGAAGGTCAGGCTGCCGATACCCAGTGCCGCCACCAGGATAACCGCCGCCACAATCAGGTTGCGGCTCTTCGTAAAATCAACCTTGTTTTCCACCACGTTGCGCACGCCAATGGCGGAGATCATACCATAGAGCACAAACGAAACGCCGCCGATGATGCAGGACGGAATGGTGGAGATCAGCGCGCTTACCGGCGGAAAGAAGGAAATTCCCACCGCAAAGAAGGCGGCGATGCGGATGACGCGGGGATCGTACACCTTGGTCAGCGCCAATACGCCGGTATTCTCGCCATAGGTGGTGTTGGCTGGGCCGCCAAACAAAGAGGCCAGCGACGTGGCCAGTCCGTCGCCCAACAGGGTGCGGTGCAGGCCGGGGTCAGCCAGAAAGTTGTTGCCGGTCGTCGCGCCGATAGCCGATATATCGCCAATGTGTTCCATCATGGTGGCCAGCGCGATCGGCATGATGGCGATGACCGAACTGATGATCTTCGACCCGTCCGCCACATTGCCGAACACAATGCTGTCGCTGTGAATCGGTAGCCCGATCAGGTTACCCCAGATCTCACCCTTGCCGATATTCTGAAAGATGGCGCTAAGGCCGCTGAAATCAAACAGGGGCAGGTAATGCACGGCCCCGTTTTCCAGCGTTTCGCTGCCGCCGGCAAACAGCCAAGGCATAGACTGGATGAGGTCGGGCGAATTCTGCCCGATAAAATAGAGCACCAGCCCCACCGCGTAGGAGCCGAGAACACCCAAAATGATGGGAATGATCTTGGCCATGCCGCGGCCCCAGATATTGAAAATAACGATGATGGCCAGGGCTACCAGCGCCAGCACCCAGTTGGTCTGGCAGTTGCTGATAGCGGTAGGCGCGAGAATCAGGCCGATGGCCATGATGATGGGCCCGGTCACTACGGGTGGAAAAAACCGCATCACCCGGTTGATGCCGATCAGCTTGATCAGCCCGGCCAAAACCAGATAGAGCAGCCCCGCACAGGCTACGCCCAGACAGGCATAGGGCAGCATCTCCTTGTTGGAGCTGCCATCCGCCAGCCGGGGAGCTACCGCCGCGTATCCTCCCAAAAAGGCGAAAGAAGAACCCAAAAACGCCGGCACCTTGCCCCTGGTCAGCAGATGGAACAGCAGCGTCCCCAGCCCCGCCATCAGCAGGGTGGTCGCCACATCCAGTCCGGTGATGATCGGTACCAGAATAGTGGCCCCGAACATGGCGAACATGTGCTGGATGCCGAGAACCAGCATTTTGGGACGTCCCAGCTGCCGGGCGTCCCGGATACCGTCTTCCCCGATTACCGTCTTGCTTTTTGACATTCCATACCCCTCCAAATCCATCGCCGCCTTTTACCGCTATTCGCGGAGATGGACAAATTATCCCTATTATAATGGAATAATCGACGCTTGTAAACAGGCTTTTTCCCCTGCCCCCGTTTTCTCTCAGAAAAGATTTACAGTGTGTTCATCTTTCCCGTTTCTTATCGTTTTACAATATGTCTATTATTTACCGCTTTTTTCCGTAAAGCGGCCGTGCAGGAGGACGATAAAGACATGCTGCAGTTAAAAAACATCTGCAAGAGCTATACGACCGGTGATTTTGTCCAGCACGCGCTGAACGGCGTCAGCCTGGATTTCCGCGAAAATGAATTCGTCGCCATTTTGGGCCAGAGCGGCTCGGGTAAAACGACTCTGCTGAACATTGTTGGCGGGTTGGACAGGTACGACAGCGGTGACCTGATTATCAACGGCACGTCCACCCGCCAGTTTAAAAATACCGACTGGGACGCCTACCGCAACAACAGTGTGGGCTTTATTTTTCAAAGCTATAACCTGATTGGCCACATCAGTGTGCTGCAGAATGTCGAGATGGGCATGACCCTGAGCGGCGTTTCCGCCGCCCGGCGGCGACAGAAAGCGCTGGATCTGCTGGAAAAAGTGGGGATTAAAGAGCACGCCAAAAAGAAACCAGCCCAGCTTTCCGGCGGCCAGATGCAGCGGGTGGCCATCGCGCGGGCGCTGGCCAACGATCCCGATATTATTCTGGCCGATGAGCCGACCGGCGCGCTGGACAGCGAAACCAGCATCCAGATCATGAATTTGATAAAGGAAATCGCCAAAGACAAGCTGGTTATTATGGTCACCCACAACCCGGGGCTCGCTTCCGAATATGCCGACCGCATCATCGAACTGCAGGACGGCCAGATTCTCAGCGATTCCCATCCGCTTGGGGAGGACGAGTCGGTGGCGAGCGATTACAAGCTCAAAAAAACCGCCATGAGCTATCCCACGGCTCTCAAACTCTCCTTTAACAACATCCTCACCAAAAAAGGGCGCACCATCCTCACCGCGTTCGCCGCCAGCATCGGTATCATCGGCATTGCGCTGGTGATGGCCCTGTCCAACGGCTTTGATAAAAAGATCGACGAGTTCGAGTCTTCGGCATTGGCGCAGTATCCGGTGGTAATCCAGCAGCAGGCGATGGACATGAGCGTGGAAAGCATGCAGGCCATGCACGACGAGGCCGCCGGCAAAGCGGACAGCGCCTTTCCCAGTGACAAAAAGGTGTTTCCCTACGACAAGAAAAACAGCTCCATTTCGCACCAGAACAAACTGACCGACGATTATATCAAGTATCTTGACAACATTGATAAATCCCTCATTTCCGGCGTGTCCTACATCCGCGGGCTCAATATGAACCTGCTGATGAAATCCGGCGACACGGTTAAGCCGGTCAGCGCCTCCGCCGTGCATTTTTCCGCCCTGCCCCAGAGCGCGCAGGCCGGCGACGGTACGCTGGAAAACAACTACGACATCCTGGCCGGGCAGTATCCCGCCTCCAAGACCGATATTGTGCTGGTGGTTGACAACAGCAACCGGGTGGACAAAACCATCCTGGAGGCCATGGGCCTCGATGGGGATGCGGAATCCCTGCCTTTCGACAAGATTGTGGGCATGACCTTCAAACTGGCGATGAACGACGACTATTATCAGGAGATCGCCGGCCGCTATACCGTCACGCCCGATCTGCAGAAAGCCTTTGACAGCCAGGATTCCATAACCGTCAAAATTGCCGGCATCGTCCGCATCAAAGAGGACAGCATGCTCACCATATTGCAGGAGGGACTGGCCTATACGGAGGATCTGGCTGCCGCTGTAGCGGACAATGCCAAAGATTCGGCGATTGTCAAAGCCCAGAAAGACAGCAAGTATAACGTTTTGACCGGTGAGCCGTTTGACCTGTCCACCGAAGAAGGCAAGCAGGTGCAAGAGCAGACCTTTGCCTATCTGGGCGCCACCACCGTACCGTATGACATCATGATTTTCCCGAAAGACTTTGACGCCAAAGCAGAGGTTCTCGCCTATCTGGACGAGTGGAACAAGGACAAAAGCGACGCGGACACCATTGTTTACACCGACCTTGCGGACGTAATGACCACGTTAAGCGGTGACATTATGGACGCTATTACAATTGTCCTGGTGGCCTTTTCCGCCATTTCCCTGGTCGTATCCTCCATTATGATCGGGATTATCACCTACATCTCCGTGCTGGAGCGCACGAAGGAAATCGGTGTGCTGCGCGCGCTGGGCGCCCGCAAAAAGGATATCCACCGCGTTTTCGACGCGGAAACCTTTATAATCGGCCTATGCTCCGGCGGGCTGGGCATTTTTATCGCCTGGCTGCTGACCTTCCCGGTCAACGCCATTTTAAAGGATATGACCGATTTACCCAATGTGGCCCAGATCAACCCACTGCATGCCCTTATCCTGATCGTCGTCAGCGTGGCGCTGACCGTCATCGGCGGATTGATTCCCTCCAAATTGGCCGCCAAACGCGACCCGGTTGTGGCGCTGCGGAGCGAATAGGCCCCCTATATGTGTATCATA
>URYP01000073.1 GCA_900552115.1 uncultured Oscillospiraceae bacterium
ATACATCTGTAAATATTCAGCCATATCTTCTATATTTGAAATTATCGCTCCGGCATGTAAAAATGCCGTGCGGTGCGCCTCCTGCCGTGCGGTCGTTGATGACGACGCGGCATACTGCCCCAAATGCGGCCACAAGCTGAAGAATAACGACGAATAACCGGCCGGACGATTTTTGTGTCTCTGCGCTTGCGTGGGGGGGACAAAAATCGTTCCGCTTTTCTATGTAAAGGAGGAACCGCCCTATGAAGATTCCGGCAGCTCAGTATGAGGAAAGCGCGCGCTATCTCAAAGAGCGGCTGCCCGTCCGGCCCATGCTGGGGCTGGTACTCGGCTCCGGGCTGGGAAGCCTGGCCGACGAGTTGTCCGACGCGGTGCGGATTCCCTACGGCGATATCCCGGGGTTCCCGCATTCCACAGTTGCGTCCCATGCGGGGGAACTGGTTGCCGGCAATCTGTCCGGTAAAGCGGTGGTTATCCTGTCCGGGCGGTTTCATTATTACGAGGGCTATGCTATGGAAACCGCGGCCTATTATGTGCCGGTGCTGAAAAAACTCGGCGTGCGGGGGCTGCTGCTTACCAACGCCGCCGGCGGCGTGAACGAGGCGTTCCGCCCGGGCGACCTGATGCTGATCGAGGATCACATCAAGTTTTGCTGTGAAAGCCCGGCGCGGGGGGCCGCGCCGGAAGACGCCCCGCGCTTTTTCGACATGTCCCGCGCTTATACGCCGACCCTGCGGGAGCTGGCGACGCGGTGCGCCGCCGATATGGACCTAGCTCTGAAAAGAGGCGTTTATTTCTTTATGGCCGGCCCGCAGTTTGAAACCCCGGCGGAAATCCGGGCCATCCGTCTGCTGGGCGGCGACGCGGTGGGAATGTCCACCGTGCCGGAAGTCATCGCGGCCTCCCAGTTCGGGCTGCCGGTGCTGGGCATTTCGTGTATCACCAACATGGCCGCCGGTATAACGGCAGGTTCCACTGTCAGCGATGACGAAGTGACCGAAACCGCGTCGGCGGTGTCCGGCCGTTTCCGGGAACTCATCGCCCGCATCGTTTCAAAGTGGGAGGGACTGGAATCATGAACGATTATCTGTTTCAGGATATAACCGTGGTCAGGGCGGACGGCACCGTCCTGCCGCACCAGTATGTCGCGGTTAGCGACGGCCGTTTTGCCAGCATCGGCGATACTTGCCCTACGGGTACGTTTGCGCGGCGGATCGGCGGTGATTCGCTGGTGATGATGCCCGGCCTTGTGAACGCGCATACCCATGTCCCCATGACCCTGATGCGGGGCTATGGCGACGATATGTCCCTGGATACCTGGCTGTTCCAGCGGATTTTCCCCTTTGAAGATCGACTGGACGGGGAAGCGGTTTACTGGGGAAGCCTGCTCGGAATCGCGGAGATGCTCGCTACCGGTACCACCTCCTTCAGCGATATGTATTATTTTTGTGACCGGATCGCGGATGCCGTGGAAGAAAGCGGGATAAAAGCCAACATCGGGCGGGGAATCAGTTGCTTTGATCCCGCCCAGCGGTTTTGCGACCTGCCAGCATACAGTGAGCTTATAAAGCTGTTCGAAACGCGGCAGGGTGCCGGCGGCGGCAGTATCCGCATTGATGTGGCGCCGCATTCGGAGTATACCACCCGCCCGGATATCCTGGCGGACGCCGCCGCACTGGCGGCGCAGTATCACGCGCGGCTGCAGGTGCATGTATCCGAGACGCGTGGGGAGCATCTGGAATGTGTGGGCCGCCACGGTAAAACGCCGACCCGGGTGCTGCTGGACGCCGGTATTCTCGACTTGCCGGTTACCATTGCCCATGGGGTGTGGCTGACCGATGAGGATATGGACATACTGGCGGAAAAAGGAGCAACGATAGCCCACTGCGCCAAAAGCAATATGAAACTGGGCAGCGGCATCGCCCAGGTGGATAAATGGCTCAAAAAAGGCATTCCCGCCGCGATCGGCACCGACTCCGCCGCCTCCAACAACCGGCTGGATATGCTGGAGGAGATGCGCACGGCCAATCTTCTGGCCAAGGGGATCTCCTGTGATCCGTGCGCGCTGCCCGCCGGGCAGACGCTGTATATGGCGACCCGCGGCGGGGCGCTGTCCCAAGGGCGGGAGGATACGGGAGATATCGCTCCCGGCTTCTGCGCCGACGCGGTTTTGCTGGACGGCAGCTCCTGCTCAATGAATCCCTGCCATAACGCGCTGTCCAACCTGATGTACGCGGCGACGGGACAAGCTGTACAGATGACGATGGCGGACGGCCGCATCCTGTATGAAAACGGCAGTTTTACCACCTTGGACGTGGAGCGTATCGTCTTTCACGTGCGGCGGTGTGTGGATGAAATTTTGCACACCATGGAGGCCTAGCCGTCACAAAACGCCGGGCGGTATTTCCTTTTTATAAACCGAAATTCGGCTATTTCATGATTTGCGAGAGGACTGAGGCCTTTGGCCCGGAAGACCCAAATTAGAACGCATAATAAAAGCCAGAGCTTTCTGCACGGCGCGCTGATTTTGTCGGTTGCGGCGGTAATTTCCAAAGTGATCGGCGCCCTGTTCAAGGTGCCGCTTCAGAACATTGCGGGCATGGTGGCGTGGGGCTATTTTGAAACGGCCTATCAGTTTTATCTGCCCATCTACACCATCGCCATTGCCGGCTTACCGCTGGCGGTATCTCGTATGGTATCGGAAAGCATGGCGCTGGAGCAGTACCGCGACATTAAAACAATATACCGGCTGGCCATCCGCATCTTCTTTGTGGCGGGTGTGGCCGGCACGCTGATTATGTGGTTCGGGGCGGAAGCGTATGCCGGGTTTGTGGGGATTCCCGAAAGCCGGCAGTCCATGATTGTCATGGCGCCGACCGTGTTTTTCTGCTGCATGGTGTCGGCCCACCGGGGCCTGTACGAGGGCCTGCGCAACATGTATCCCACCGCTATTTCCCAGATCATCGAGTCGCTGGGCAAGCTGGTACTGGGTATCGGCTTTGGCTGCCTGGCCCTGTGGTGGGGCCCGCACCAGTTTTCGGCGGGTCATACCGTATTCGGACAGACGGCGGCTACCATGGAGGAAGCCGTGCAGATCACGCTGCCCTATGTGGCGGCAGGAGCCATGCTGGGCGTTACCGTCGGCGCCGGCCTGGCGTGGCTGTACACCATGTGGTATCATCACCGGGTGGGGGAAAGCATCACGCGTTCCCAGCTCATGTATGCGCCCCGTTCCCGGTCCGGCCATACGGTGTTCCGCGCCCTGATGGCCATTGCCATTCCGATCACCTTGGGATCGCTGGCGACACAGCTCACCAATATCCTCGATGTGATGTCCCTGCAGCGCTGTCTCAAGATTGTGATGGAGGGCGACGGCGCCTCCACGGTACGGGAGATGTACAGCGCTCAATTGGCCGCGGCTGACGTATCCTCAACGGCGGATATCCTGTCCTGGCTGACCGGCAACCGCGGCACCGCCATGACCTACGTCAATATTGTTCCCAATATTACGCTGACCCTGGGGATCAGCGCCCTGCCGGTGGTTACCTCCGCCTGGGCGCTGCGGGACCGACGGCAGCTCAAGAATACGGTGGAGTCGGTGCTGCGCATTACCCTGCTGATTGCGCTGCCCTGCGGTATTCTCATGTCGGTGCTGGCCGAACCGCTGATGTTTGTCATTTATGGCCGCACTCATATATCGGAAGTCGTGGGTGTGCTGCTGCATACGCTGGGGATCGCCACCATTTTCATCTGCCTCGTCGGGCCGATCAATTCCATACTGCAGGCGGTGGGCCGCGCGGATATTCCGGTCAAGATCATCCTGGTCGGCGGGGCGGTCAAGCTGCTGCTCAACATTGTGCTGGTGCTGCAGCCGGGGCTAAATATCAACGGCTCGTCGTACAGCACGCTTATCTGCTATATCGTCATGGTGGTACTCAGCCTGCGGGCGATACGAAAAGTTGTCGGTGTGCGGCTGCGCTATTACTCCGTGATGATCAAACCGCTGATGGCGTCCTTTCTCTGTGGGGGCACCGCCGTTGTCTTCAACATGCTTTTTGAGCAGTTTTTGTCCCGCCGTATCGCGCCGATTCTGGCCTGCGTCGTTGCGGGAATCGTCTACCTGATCGCGCTGATTATGCTCAAGGCCTTTACGCGGGAGGATATATTGATGCTGCCAAAAGGGAAAAAAATCGAACAGGTACTTGAAAAATACGGGAAAATAGGATAAGATAATACCGTTACCCCACTTTAAGGAGAGGCTGGCGTCCGTTTATGGCGGTTGTGTTCCCGGAAAAAGCATCCTATACCCTGGCGGATCTGGAAGAAATCGTGCGGATCCTGCGTTCGCCGGAAGGCTGTCCCTGGGACCGCGAGCAGACACACCAGACCCTGCGTTCCGGCCTCCTTGAGGAAACGCATGAGGCGCTCGACGCTATCAGCCGGGATGATATTCCCGGTATGCGGGAAGAACTCGGCGATGTGCTGCTGCAAGTGGTGTTTCACAGCGACATCGAACGGGAACAGGGCTCCTTCACCATGGACGACGTCATTACCGACATCTGCCGCAAGCTGATTGTGCGCCATCCCCACGTGTTTGGAGAGGTGCAGGCGGATACCACCGAAAAGGTGCTGAACAACTGGGACGCCATTAAACGGCAGACCAAGGAGGACGCGTCCCGGGCCGGCCTGCTGAAAAATCTGCCCCGGTCTCTGCCGGCGCTGATGCGGGCCGCCAAGGTGCAGACCCGCGCGAAACGGGCGGGATTCGACTGGCCGGATTTAGACGGCCCCTGGCAGGCGCTGCTGGATGAAACCCGTGAACTGCGGGAGGCTATCGACGGCAGGACTCTGGCGGCGGTGGAAGAGGAACTGGGCGATCTGCTGTTTTCAGCGGTCAACCTGTCCCGGTTTGTGGATGTAGACGCCGAGCAAGCGCTGATCTCTTCAACCGATAAGTTTATCCGCCGCTTTGAAGAAATGGAGCGGCTGGCCGGGGAACGCGGACTTGATCTTGACCGCGCGTCTCTGGACGAATGGGACGCCCTGTGGCGGGACGTCAAAAAGTCCGGCTTTTGACAAAATAACAGAAGCAAACCGTATGGTTCCAAAAGCGGATTCTCCGCTGGAAGATAAATTTTCAGGAGGTTTTTATTATTATGAACAAGGTAGAACTCGTTGCCGCTGTAGCGGAAAAAGCTGAACTTTCCAAAAAAGATGCCGAAAAAGCGGTTACCGCTGTTTTGGATGCCGTTGTTGAAGCGCTGGCTTCCGGCGACAAAGTATCTGTTGTTGGCTTTGGTTCGTTCGAGGTTCGTGAGCGTGGGGAGAGAACCGGCCGCAATCCCCGCACCAAAGAAGCCATCGTTATTCCGGCTTCCAAACAGCCTGTGTTCAAAGCCGGCAAAGCGTTTAAGGATGCTGTGGCGAAATAAGATTTACACTGAAATAAAAACACCCGGGACCAATTGGTTCCCGGGTGTTTTGTTATAGCATAGCCATCATCCGTTCAGCGAGGCATAGGCGGTATCCACCGTTTCAAACTGTTTATCCATAAAAGCGATCCGGTCGGACATCCAGCCAATCAGCAGATTACAGTCATAGGAGAAAGAGGTGGGAATAACCCAATAGGCGTGGTCGGCGTTCGCCTGGGTAAAAAGCTGCTCATAATAGCTTTCCGCCAGTGTAAGCATGCTTTCCAGATAGTCGCGGTTTTCCATATAGCGCTCCCGCAGCTTGGCAACGAAGGTTTTATCGCGGTAAAGCTGCCGGTACCACTTTCCCTGCCGGCCGGGTACCCATTGGTTGGGGTAGCTTTGCTGGCTGTGATCCAGATAGTTGCCGGAACTGCTGTCGAAATCCCAGACTGGCCCCATGTGGAATTTGTCTCCGCCGATGTCCTTGTACATATAGGTGCTGGACCAGCTTCCCGAATCCAAATTGCCCATGAATTCGTTCACAATCCAGTAATCCACCAAATCGTCCACGTCGAACAGCTCGCTGTAATGCTGCCCTTTGCTGTTAATAAAGTTTTCCGCATACACAGCGTCCTCAAAGTCCTGAATGTAGCCAGTCAGGTAGTGAAACATTTCATCGTTGGTGTTGAGATATTCCGGGCTTTTCACGGTAATGGGCACGTCATGGGTGGTTTTAAACTTGCTGACCTCGTCGTAATATCCGTTCAGTTCAATCAAAAAGCCGCCCGTCGTATCGTAGCCATTGGCGCTTGTCAGCGCGGACAGGTCGGTTTCATCCGTCGCTTCGTCTTCCCAGTCCATGATGTCCACCCGGGTTTTGCCAACCCGGATTTGCTCGCACAGCTCATAGACCCCGACGTCCTGCCCGTTTAATATAACTTTGACAAACACGCTTTGGGTAGTGGGCAGTCCCAGGTGGGAGGACAGATCAAAGGCCAGCGTGTTGCGCATAAACGTGCGATCGCGGTAGTTGGCCAGCAGCGCCCAGTGTTTGTTGGCTCCCATGCCGAACAGGTCGGCCTTTTTGTCCAGCTTAATTTTATAGGGCTTTTTGGGATACATAGTCCAGGTGGCGTTGCCCCGGCCGCGGATGTCAATTTTGCCGTTGTATAACTGCGCCTCATCCAACCCGTCGGCTTCAATAGCCATATCCGCCTTTAAATAGTCTTCTTTGCTAGTAATATCCGCACTGTTTTCGGTGTTGATACGGATCACAGGCAAGGGATCGGATACCTGCGTGGTAAACGACCCGACCGCCGGCTTGAAATAGGTTTTCCCCTGTATTTTGACAATGACCCATACACGGATCTCCCCGATCTCCATAATGGTCAGGGCGGTGGGAGCATAGATGTTGGAGGTAGCCAGCCAAGTGCCGTTAATGTACCAAATATACGATGCGATTTCTCCGTCGTGGCCTAGACCGCTGACGGTCATAGGCAAAGGCTGCCCTTTTTGCGCTACCGAACCGGTGAAGGTAACATCGACCGGATATCCTGCGGGAATCTGTTCCGGAGCCCCTTGCGCAATATACATGAGGGAGAACCAGTCAAAGTTCAGGCCGGCCGCGTCCTGTTCAAACTCGAGGGTATGGCCGCCTTTTTCCAGATGGATGAACTGGCCCGCGTAATTGGTATGATATATATTCCAATCGTTGGTAACAACTGGCGTGCAGGAAAAGACCTCTTGACCGTCTACCGAAAGGATAATCGATAATTTGTTGGTCACGGACATATGGTAGCCAATAAGATAATAGCCGCTTTTTTCGACTGTGAGTGAATAGCGATACTGGTTTCCTGCCGACGTAAAGCCGATCGAGGTGCCGCCGGAATGATTGACCAGGTTACAGGTGTCGGGATAGACGCCGTCTTCCGCCTCGATCTTCTGCGTGTCTAGCGGAAGGAAACCGGGGTCGTATGGCGGCTCGGGCGGCGTGGTGGATGTGGTAGACGTGGTAGAGGATGTGCTGGAGATGGACGACGTGCTGCTGATGCTGGTGGAGGGCGGCTTGTCACCGGGGAAAGAGGCAATTTTCCTGGTGTAAAATTGCAGTATAAGCAGGGCGTCTTCCGCCGTAACACCGCCGTCCGCATTCACGTCGGCCAGCGTCGTCTCCTGAGTAGTGAGTGTGATTTTTCCGGTGGTGGCCTGCAGCACAACCAAAGCGTCCTCGGCCGTGACCTCGCCGTTCATGGTCACATCTCCCGGCTGCGGCCGGCTCGTCGTTCCCGTATCGGTACGGGCGGCCACAAAGGTCACCAGCAGGATGAAAACCAGCACGATCCCCAAAGCCCGTTTCATAAGACCCCTCCTCTTCAATGGTGTATATTACCAACAAAATCATTCTAGTACGGTTTATAATTTTTGTCAATCTAGATTATAGACGCAAGCTATGGCGGCAAAATAAAAAAACGGCTTGAGGTTTTGGCTCGTAACTGGTATGATACCGTTATATCAATTAAGCAGGACCGTACCGAAGGAGGAATAACCATGCGGCTCGATAAATATTTAAAGGTCTCCCGGCTGATCAAGCGCCGTACCATTGCCAACGAGGCATGCGACGCCGGGCGGGTGCAGGTGAATGGAAAACCGGCCCGCGCCTCGTACGATGTGAAAATAGGCGATACGATACAGATTGTGTTGGGGGCGCGCGAGGTCACAGTGGAAGTGACGGCCATTCAGGAAACGGTAGGCAAAAACGATGCTGCGCTCCTTTATAGACTGAAGTAAGAACGGTCATATTTCTCCCGGCCGGCGCATAAGATGAACCGGTATCAAAAGAGGGGGAGATGGCTGTGACTGACGATAAAAAAGTAGTGCCCATGCCGCATCAGCTCATGCTGGAGGACCGGGAACGCCTGACGATATCCGGCGTGTCGGATGTGGACAGTTTTGACGAAACCACCATTGTGGTCTATACCGATATGGGAGAGCTGACCATTAAGGGGGATAATCTGCATATCAGCCGCCTCAATGTGGAGACGGGGGATCTCAAGGTGGAGGGGACCATCCAGGCGCTCACCTACGCGGAGCCTGCGGTAAAAGGCGGCTTTTTCGGCCGCCTGTTCAAGTAGGGGCGGATTATGGAATTCACCAACGGGGGTCAGCTCTACGAGCTGTTTTTGAGCTGCGGGTTCGGCTTTCTCATCGGCGTCTATTATGATGTGTTCCGGGTGATCCGGCTGATGATTCCTTGCCGTCCGGTGGCGGTGTTTTTTCAGGACCTGTTCTTTTTTGTCACCTCTGCGGCGGCTACGTTTTTGTTTGACCTGACGCTGACCGGGGGACAATTGCGGTTTTACCTGTTCCTGGGGCTTGCCGCCGGCTTCGTTGCCTATTATTTTACGCTGGGCCGGCTGGTCATGGCATTTTCCGGCGCGGTTATCCACGCCGTCGCCCTGCTTTTTCGCTGGATCTGGCAGGCGATTTGCTGGCCGTTCCGCCTGCTCGGACGGATTCTGCGCCGCCCGCTGACCTTCCTGTGGAAAAAAGCCGTGGAATTGGGCAAAAAAGTCGCAGTTTTTTTCAAAAAGGGCTTGCAACGCGGTCGTGCCTTATTGTATAATCAAAAAAGAAATAAAAAGGACGGCGAACCATCGGAAAGGACGGAAGACGGACGTGAAAGTGCTCAAGAGTTCCCGCAAGCGCAACAGCATCATCCTGAGAATAGCCGTTCTGGCCTTTTCGGGTTACATGCTCGTCGTACTCGCACAGCTTCGCATGGAAATCGGCGAGCGGCAGCAGCAGCTCGACGAACTGCAGGACAGCATCCAGTACCAGCAGCAGCAAAACGAGGATATGCAAAGCAAAAGCGATAATTATCAGGTGTATCTGGAACAGCATGCCCGCGAACAGGGAATGGCCGTTCCGGGGGAAAGCATTTACAGAGAGGCTCAGGGAGCCAAGTGAACAAACAGGAGGATAACAGGCGTTTATGCAGGTGGAAGTTGGAGCGGTCTTTGAGGGCAAGGTAACGGGCATCACCAAATTCGGCGCTTTTGTTGAAATGCCGGATGGAAAAAACGGCATGGTGCATATTTCGGAAGTGGCTTCGACCTATGTCAAGGAAATCCGAGATCATGTCACCGAAGGCCAGATGGTCAAAGTGAAAGTGCTCAGTATCAGCGAAGAAGGTAAGGTCAGCCTGTCTATGAAACGGGCCGCCCCTCCGCCTCCGCGCCGGGAATCCCGGCCGCGTGCGGTTCAGGCGCATCGTCCCGGCGGGTTTGAGTGGCAGCCTTCCGGCGGCAATGCCGGCGGTAACTTTGAGGATATGATGAGCAAGTTCAAACAGGCCAGCGATGAGAAAATCTCCGATTTAAAGCGGTCGATGGATGGCAAACACGGCGGCTTTTCCCGTCGCGGCTCCAAATAAGCGGAAACCGACATAAGGGGTGGGGCTTTGGCTCCGCCCCTTTTTTGAGGAAATTTGATTGGTAAGGAAGTCGAGGCGTATGAGGAACCTGTCAGCCGGCCTCATTGAAGAGGCCGTGCGGGATTTGTGTGTGGAAGCGAACCGGCATTTGCCGCGGGATATCCGCCGCGCGGTTGAAGAAGCTGCCGGGAGGGAGACAAAGCCCCTGGCGCGGGATATTATGAAGGATTTAAAAGAAAACATCCGCGCCGCAGAGGATATGCGGCTTCCCGTTTGTCAGGATACCGGCATGGCCGTGGTGTTTGTGCGGCTTGGCCAGGATGTGCACATTACCGGCGGGCTGCTGGAAGACGCGGTCAACCGTGGGGTGTCCCGCGGGTATACCGAGGGCCTGCTCCGCTGTTCGGTGGTGGGGGACCCTCTGCGGCGGGTGAATACGAAGGATAACACGCCGGCAGTTCTGCATCTCACCCTGACCGAAGGGGAGCAGGTGGAGATCATGGTGGCGCCGAAAGGCTTCGGCAGTGAAAATATGAGCCGCATACAAATGTTTACCCCGGCTGCCAGCCGGGAGGATATCCTTGCGTTTATAGTAGAGACCGCCCGTCTGGCGGGCAGCAATCCCTGTCCGCCG
>URYP01000074.1 GCA_900552115.1 uncultured Oscillospiraceae bacterium
GCTTTTAAACAGTGTTATTTACTGTGCCGTATATCGACGCTGCCATATCCAGGCTGCGCCGGGGTACTCGCTCTTTTCAGCCGTCGGAGCAGCCGTCGGCTCAGTACTTCGTGGGAAATGGCACGAATGTCAACCGCTTTTCTTTTATAAGGCTGTTTCATCGTCTCACCTCACGATGCAAAGACAAGTTGAACGTAATATCCCGCCATACCATCTCTCCCGCGCCGGTGATATCCAGGCCGACACACCGTACCGGACTGCTGCGTAAAGGCCATCTCCCCCTGTTATCGTCTGCGGTATGCGGATATCCGCGCGCCTGTGTCCCGCGATCCGTTATCAGGGCCACCGTCGTGCGCGCTGGCAGATGCCATACGGGTTCCGCAGACTCAACGCGTTTGAACCGGCAGGGAGTACCGGCATCCCATAGCCGTGTGCGGATGTGGAAAGGGATGGCCTGTTCCACCGTAAGCCCTTCGATACATAGTCGATCCTGACCATCGTCCGGAGAAAATGTGTAAATCCTCCACACCGGCCGGCCGGTCTCCGTGTCGCGGCAGAGCAACGTCAGCCGTTCGTTCTGTGCCGACCAGGAGACCGGCTCCAACCGGTCATCCAGCCGCCAATTCTGCCATACGGGCGGCCTATCCCCCGCGCTGGGAGTCAACGTCCATATCTGATGTCCGGCGCGCAGCAGGTAACGGCCGCGCCACCAAACCGCGGATGCCTGTTCAAAAGATTCAACGGCATCCAGCTGCGGTTGGATGGGCTCCGAAACGACGGTCGGCTCCCGCTTGTCGTGCAGGGCGCCGGCCGTCAGGCAGCATACCCGCCCCTCGGCGTCCAGCCACAGCAGATGACCGTCGCCGCCTTGTATCGTGTCCGAATGTACGCATCCCTTTTTCCCCGGCAGCGCGGCAATGGGAAACCGCCGCCGGCCGGTTTCCAGTACGTTGGTTTCGGACATGGCGTACAGGCCCCGCTCTTTGAACAGGATGATCTGACGCCCCAGCCGCGCCATGGCTGTAATGGCGCTATGGGTTTCCCCCACACGGGTGCAGTGGCTGAATGGAATATACAGCGGTTCCCCCGGCGCGCTCCAGCACATCAGCGACGGGTCGTCGGGATCACCGGTCAGGAACAGAGCCGCCCGGTTCTGGTCACCCCCAAACCACAGACCCCGCCGCATCCCCTGGATCAGTCCCCGGCCGCTCACACCGTCTTTGGCCGCGGTTATCGTCAGGTTGTCGCTGCGTCCGCACACCGGCGGGGCCCAGTCGGCATCCTGTGTCCGTTCGCGGAACTGCACGTATCCGGCCTGCCGGTTTACCTGCAAGACCTGGCCGTCATCTCCCGTCGCGCCCTGCGTTTGTCCGGCCGCGATGCGGTGTACGACCCGCCGGCCGTCAGGGCCGGTGTATGAGGCGGTAATTTCCTCATCGCTCAGGATGTTTACCGGCAGATAAAACCGGGTGGCAATGCCGTCCGTCGTATACGTGGCGGAAAACCGATCCGTCAAGCGATTATACTGCTCGTAGGGTTCTCCCTCCGGTGGCGTGACTTCCGTGCTCAGGCATCCCCTGGCATGGCGCATCACCACCGGCACATACGCCTGGTTTTCACAGCGTGACCACAGTCCCTGCCAACCGGATAACCGATACCAGCCGGTATCCGTAATAGCCAGCCACCCCCTCAAGTCGGCGGTTATCACGGCATAGGAGGCCGCCAGCGGCTCCCGGCCCAGTGGGGTCACCTGTCCGTTCGGCGCGATCTGATACACCTGAAGGCGGTTTTCCCCATCCTGCGTATACGTTTGCGTCCACCACGACCCGGCAGCAGTTTCCTCCTGCAGCTCTGGGAGCGGAAAAATCCGGGAGTTCGGCTGCCTGTCGAGCTGTCCGTCCGCTTTTACCGCGGGCCGGGTCCGCAGGGCCTCCCGCTCCCACCAGACATTCAGCCCCTCCGCCATAACGGTCATATCCCGGTCATCTACGAAGGGGCGGCAATCCACGCCGCCGGAAGGCATTGGAAAACGTACCCGCATCTTCTCCGGTGTTGTCATTGCGGAATAATTCATAGTCCTTCCCCCCAGGGAATCACATCGGCCCGCCGGCGGGCCGGTGCAGCACACTGCGCCCGTTTTTGATTATACGCATCCGCCATCGCCCCCTGACGGGCGCTGTCTCCATCGGCTTGTGCTATCCACATGGCCACTCCTAGGGGCATTGCCTCATAGAGCCTTTGGCTGGACATCTGTACCGTCTCCTCCAACCCGGCCAGCGGTTCAAACGCCTCCATACGTTCCATAAACCAGAGATCCGCATAAACTTGGTTGACAGCCGCCAGTCCCATGCGGCTGGTATCCGCCTGAAACCGGCTCTCCGGCTGTCCGTCCGCATCCGTATAATGCAAGAGCTGCAGCGCCTGTTCCAGGATCTCCTGTCCCGTCATCTCAATTCCTCGCTTCCCTTTATCGTCATCCCGCCCTCACCGCCCATTTACTTGGATCAGTAGACGTAAGCCACCAAGCTCTCCGTCATGCTGTTGCGGACAAACAGGTCGTAATACAGCCGGTAGTCAAACTTCCATGCATCCGCCTGCAAATTGCGGGCCGGGTCAAAGGTGCGGACCTGCTCGGTCTTTTTAACCAGGGACGCCGCCCGCTTGGGCAGCACCAGCAGGCCGATGCTTTTGCTGTTTTCCGCCGGGACAAAGCCACCTTCTTTTTGCGCCTCGTCCACGCCGTTATAAAAGGTGAACGCCGTTTTCATGCGGGAATCCGGCACCGGCAGCACCGCCACTCCGTTAATGGAGTGGACCTGAGTTTCCACGCCGCCTTTTTTAAAAGCGGTCATTTCAATATGCCGGCTCACTTCGGCGCTGTTCTGCAGCGCGTTCCACATGGTGCCGTCCACAAACGCCACCAGTTCCTCGTCATAACCCACCTTATTCTGCACCTTGGCGATAGCCTCGGTCAGCATGGCAAACGCCTGCGTTTTGGGCGTACCCGTCACCGTCTGCTCTCCGGCCACCGCCAGGCCGGCCAGCTTGGAAAGACAGTAAGCGTCCATCTCCGGCACCACCTTGGTGCGGACGAATTCTCCGAGCACCTGACCGGCCAGCCCGGCTACACCGGTCTCGTCGTTGTCCTCCCGGTCAAGCTGGAAAGACCGGCCGCGATCCATCTGAAGGGTATAAGGCTGGCTGGACACCGTGATGGTGCCCTTGACAAACCCGGTATCCCGGTCGTAATCTCCCAGTCCGGACATGTCCATTTCCGGGATCAATACAGTCTTCGCACCCACAAAGCGGCTGCGCAGGCCATTGTCCGCAAAAAAGCCGGTAACCGGTTTGCTGACAACGGCTTTATCCAGCTCGCCGGTCATGGTTTCCGCAAAGGTAATCAAATTCATAGTCATTCTCCTTTTTATTTATAATGGGAACTTTACTCCATCGACGTCAGGAAGGACCGCGTAAAGGCAGCCTCTTCCGGCCTTGGATCATCGGGGATATCCCGCAGGGAACCGGCGGAACCGGCAGCCGTGCGCGCCTGTACGGCCGCTGCCTCCTGCTTTCGGCTCCACTCGGCAAACCAGAAGCGCAGGTATGCATCGCGCAGGGGAACCCCCTGCGCCGCGGTCTCCCACACTTCGTCCGGCAGATCCTCCGGCTGTGCGACCCACGGTATCTCATCCGCCAGCCGCAAAAATTCGTCCGCCAGCCGCGCAACCTCCGGCGCTCCTTCACTGTCATCCTTTTCCAGTAAATTCCCCGTGCCGGGAGCCTCGTCTTCTCCGGGCCCGCTTTCCGGCGCGCCGCCGCTTTCCGGAAGCGTTACCTCTTCCTGTACCGCCGCATCTGTCGTCGTATCCGGCGGCGTCGGCTCCTCTGAGTCTGTCGGTAAAACGCTTTCCTTTTCCACCGAGCGTTCCAGCCCGTTCTCCGTCATATCCATATCCTCCTTTATATCGTCGTCCCGGTTCCGGTTTCCTGTACCGGGGGCCCGGCTTTATCCAGATCGCGCAGCAGCCCGCCCAAATCGGGGATAATGCCTCCCGGAAGCCGTTCGAGATACTGCCGCACATCGATCATCTGCCGGTCAAACAGATTATCCAGGGTTCGCACTGCCTGATTCTCGCTCCAAAGCGACGAGGCGCCCACCTGTATACGGGCACTGAGGATCAGGTCGCGGTATCGCTCCCCATCAAAGGGCAGATACCAAATGCCGCGGCTGTCTTCCATTTTAATGCTTCGGTGTCCATACTGCGTCACCCAGAATTCAGCGAACAGGCGGGCCACATCCTCCATAAAACCATAAAACCGCTGGCCGATCATGTTGAGCGGCATCATGGCCGCTTCCCGCACGGCAATAATGGCCGAGGTGTTATCCGGCGTAATATCGCCGAGTACGGCGCTGTTCACCCCCGCCTGGTTGAGCGTGTTGACAATCAGCGAGGCGCTGAGATCGTCAAACTGCGGGGAAAAATCCGGCGGTTTGACGTAATGTATCGCCTTGTCCACCTCGTCAGCCGGCCCATACACCGGGATAATCTGGCCCGGATCGTTGGTGATCGGCTGGGTCACCACGTCGCCGTTGACCACCATAATGGGCATGCCCATCATCATCACCGCCCACACGGAGGCTGTCATCATGCGGTTAATGGCGATCTGGTTGGGAATCAGATAGGTGATTTCGCTGTCACCGTAGATACAACCTTTGCGCCGTTCCCAACTGAATTTCGCCAGCGGATAAAGGCGGATTCCCAGCTCCCACGCCGGGCGGATTACCGCCCCCCGGCAGGTTTTAACCGCTTTCACCGTATACGCGGAGCCGTCCTCGTTCCATTCCTTCCAAAAACGGGTAAGCACCGTAGCCTTGCCTGTTTCCGGCTCCCCTTGGGCCGGATCGCCGGCCATATACTGGCGATCCTCATCCGGCCGGATAGCGGCCGCCTCTGCCGCCGTTCGCCCGTAGCGGCGAGCCTCCCGGCGCAGCTCGCCCACCGTCCGCCGCTGGGCGATCAAGATATAGGGCTGCGACTGGATGTCGTCCGTGGTCGGATCGCCAAAATACACGTTTTCCACATCCAACACCTCGCAGGCAATATCCCCTCGAATCGGTTGGGACCGGCTTTTGTCCGCATACAATCCCGTGCGGATCCGGTCGTCCCAGTATGTATAAAGAATTCCCGTTCCCGACTGGTAGGCGTTACGCAGCACCTGTTCCTTCAAATCGTTCAGACGCACACGGGACGCGGTAACCTGAAAATAATCGGACAGAGCTGACATCACCACCGCCGTTTCCTCTTCGCGGGAGGAAGGCGGCCAACCAGCCGTCCCTTCCTCTGCCAGCCGTCCTTTCACGGTCTCCGCGGTCTGGCTCAGCGCCGCCGTATGGGAAAATCCCTCGGCGGAATAACGTACGCTGATGGGAGCCGATCCCACCACCGCCATTTTATACTCGCCGATCCGCTTGATAATGTTGTACCGCACCAGAGGCCTTTCATCGCCGCAGTTGGCTCCCCGCCACTGGTCTCCGGCGAAAAAACGCTCATTGATCCGGTTCTGCTCGTACAGGCCGCGGCGGCCCATCCCGTTTTTATACGCAATACCTTGTTCATACTCCCGAAAGACTTGTTCCGGGGTCATGCTAACCTGGGGCAAGCCATCACATCCTTTCTGTTAATCATCGGTTTTGTGGGCAGCAGGCATCCGGCTGCCGTCGTAATGCAGAAAGTTGTACCATTCCTGCCGCCGCTTATCATCGATCACCGACGGTGGCGGCGGTGCCGGCTCCCGGCTGCGGCCGGCGGCGCGGCCCCTCCAAAACCCGATCAGGTAACACGCCAGTGCGGCGGCAAACCCTCCCATTCCCATTAAAAATGCCATTGTCTGTCTCCTTTCTTATATCCAACGCCCGTGAAAATGCGCCGGCAGGATGCCGTTTCCTATCCCCTGTTCCACCGGCCGGGTCGGGCGCGATGAATAATAGCGGATATCCTCCATTGCATACCGCAGTGCGTCCATCAGGTGATTATCCCGGTCGGCCGGTCGGTTCAAACGGCGGCCGGTCGGGTCCTGCTCCCAGCAGTAAGCGGACAGCTCCGCTATGGTATGGGTGCAGGCCGGCTTTACAATCATCTCGTATTCCTGCAGCCGCATAATGCCGTTGAGCACCGAGTCGGGTCCTTTCGCGGCAGCGGTCAACCGGTTCAGCCCCATTCTCCGCAGGTCTTCGTTGGATTTCGGCTCCGCGCTGTCCGCGCGAATACGTTCCTTTGCGTACCCTTTTAGACGGATCATGCGGGCAATATCGCTGTTGAGCATACGCTTTTCATAATGCTCATCGTAAATCAGCAGCCGTTTATCCTGCGGGTCAACCGCCGCCGCGATAAACGCCGTTGGGTCGTTGGCATAGCCGTAATCCAGCCCAAACACATGGCGGTAACGCTCCGGGGACTGCAAAGTATGAATGTCAAATTCTTCTACCCGCCAGTTTTCAAACACCAGCCCTTCTTCCACGCCCCATTCCCCCAGTCCCGCCACGGCATACCGCCGGGGCGAACGGCGGCGCATATCCTCATAAACGGCGCGGTCGGCATCATCCAGGAATTCATTGCACAGGTAATTGGTGGTCATGGCCAGCACATCGGGATGCGGTTCGTCAAAGAAACGGCGTTTCAGCCAATGCTGCGCGCTCCAGGGGTTGAAAGTCAGCGTAGTCTGCTTAAAAAGTGGAGGAGGCGTTTTCCCCCGCGGCATGGATAAATCCAGCCTGTTAAAATCCTCCTCACGCCGGATTTCAAAGGCCTCCTCCACCCATACCCAGCAGATATAACCCCGTTCCACCGTAGTAGACGCCAGCTTGTCCACCCGATCCATACCCCGGAACAGGATTCGCTGGCCGGTTGGCTGATAAACCAGTTCCAGGGGAGAGCGCGACGCCTCCCAAAGATGCTCCACCCCCAACCGGCGAATCGCCCACCGAAGCTGGGCAAAGGTGCTGCTTTCGTGCGTCCGATAGACGCTGCGGATCACCATAAGGTTCGACTCGGGATATTTCATCAGATGCAGGATATACCACAGTGCGGCCGTGGATGATTTCTTGGATGCCTTCCCCCCTTTGATCACCCGGTAGCGTTTGCGGCAGTTCCAGAATTCCCCATAGCCCCGGCCCACAATCTCCGGCAGGTACACCATCCCGCCTTCCGCTTCCTGGCTGCGGATATGGTCAGACTTGTCCTGTCGATCCTTCGTCATAGTTGTATTTTGTCAGTGTGCGCAGCACCTCGCAGATCTCTTCAATTTCAAAATCGATCAGGGTAATCCGGCGATCGCACTCCCCCCGCCGCCCGCACAGCTCCTCTCGTCTTTTTTCCAGCGCCTCCAGCGTATGCTGGTACGCATCAATTAAATCTTTCACGGCGTATCCTTTCTCGTTGCATAATGCAATTTTCATCATAGTCGTATCCTCTTAGTCCATCTTTTTGGTGTTATTCGGAAATATGGTCTTCTCCCCAGAACACGACCGCGCCTTTTCCGCCGCCAACAGTGGCTTCCTCGTATCCAGCATACTGTTTCAGATACATCAGGTGCATGTTCACGCCAGAGCCTTTGGTTAGCGCATGCTCCAACACACTGGCAACCGCCTGCGTATTGGCAATGCGAATGGCCTGCAGGGAGGGGGCCCACGCATGGTCCTCCGGCTGATAGGCCGGATCGATATATGTCCGGTAGGTATCTCCATCCATCTGTAGTTCCGCTGCCAGCCGTTCGGCCGTCAAGGGAACATGATTCTCCTGTGCGTATTGCGTAGCGCGCCGAATGGCCGCCCGCACTTTACCCACATGGCTTAAATCCACTTTATCATCCCGCTTTCTCCCCGGCCACCAAGATCAGTACGTCTTCATCTTCCTGCAAAACAGCGGTAAAATATCCGCTGACCAGCGCTGACGGCTGGTTGTCGATCCAGTAGATATCGGCCGGGCGATCCATATAAATCAGTATTTCCGTATCCGGCCGCCTTTGCGCAGCCGCCGTATATACATCCTTTAAAGTCATATCGTACCTTCTTTTCCGGTCGGGCCTGTCCGGAGGCGATACACATCCTCATGTGTAAAAATTATAAGCAATTAAGAACAAATGTTCTAAATCTATAATAGCCATAATTTTCTTTCTTGTCAAGTGCATTATGCAACTTTTTTAAAAAAATAATTGACCGGGTTGCAAAATGTGTTATACTAATTCCAGTATAATTCCGCAGTATCGAACCGTTTCATTAGGAGGCCAATTTATGATCCGCTCTTCCTCATCTCTTACCTCTCTGCGGCTCAAGCAGTGCCGTGAACAGCACCGGGAAACTTTGGAGCAGGTGGCCCGTGTTCTGGGCGTCAATAAATCCACCGTTATGCGGTGGGAACGCGGGGAAACCGCCAAAATCAGCCGCGCTACCCTCAGCCTTTTGGCCCGGCACTACGGTGTATCGCCGGAATGGCTTGCCGGTGGAACAGGCTCTCCCTGCCCCCTGCCCGACGGTCTTTCCCTAATGACAGATAGAGAAGCCGCCGTGCAGCTGCCTATACTGGGAGCGGTGCGGGCTGGTTATGGCGGGGCGGTTTTTGAAGAAATTGTCGGTTATGAGCCGGCTGCCGCCGGCTCCGTACAGCCTGGCGAAGATTACTGCTGGTTTCGGGTTACGGGAGACAGCATGACTCCCCTGATAAACGAGGGAGATCTGGTTTTGATACGCAAGCAGCCGGCGGTGGACAGCGGCGATTACGCGGTTGCCGTCATCAACGATGAAGAAGGTACTGTCAAGCAGGTACAGTACACGTCTGAGGGGCTGGAGCTTCATAGCGTCAACCCGTATTATCCCGTCCGCCGTTTTGCGGGAAGCTCCGCGCAGCAAGTACGCATTATTGGTCGTGTTATGGAAAGCAAACGAAAATTCTAACTTAAAAGGAGTATTATCATGGGACGTCCCGCCTCGCGCCGGCGCCGCCGTGCCGCCATCGGTATTCTGACTGCAGGCGTGCTGCTTGCCGCTCTCGTCATCACCATTAACAGCTACCTTCCCCAGCCGGTCGTGCCCTCCATGACCTGGACGCGGCTGCTGGAATGGAGCGGCTTATCTCAAACACAGCTCCTGCCGGAGGGGAAAATGCAGGTGCATTTCCTGAATGTGGGCAATGCCGACGCGTCCCTGATCCAGACAAGGGATCATCAAATGCTGATTGACGCGGGGGAACCGTCCGACGGCGGGATGGTCGTTGACTATTTAAAAGGCCAGGGCGTGGAGGAACTCGATTATGTCGTTGCCACCCATCCTGACGCCGATCATATCGGCGGACTTCCAGACGTGCTGGAGGCGTTTCCCGTCGGTCACGTTTTAATGACCTATCCCCGGGAAGAGGATACGCCCGCCAGCTATAGCTATGAACGGCTGCTCACGGCCCTGCTTGATCAGAATATTGACGTTATCGAAGCCGTGCCCGGGCAAACGTATGAATTAGGCGAGGCGTTCGTTGACATTCTGGGGCCAGCCGATTATTTTACGGAAAGCAACAACCGCTCCGTCGTCTGCCGCGTCACGTTTGGCCACAGGCGATTTCTTCTGATGGGAGACGCGGAAAAGAAAGCGGAAAACGCGTTGCTCGAAACCGGAACCGACCTGCGAGCGGATGTGCTCAAAGTCGGCCATCATGGCAGCCGTTCCTCTACCGGCCTGGCGTTTTTGAAGGCGGTGTCCCCCTCCCACGCGGTCATTTCCTGCGGCCCCGGCAATCGCTATGGGCATCCGCATCCGGAAACGCTGGCCGTCCTGCAAGACAGCGGCGTCCACACGTGGCGTACCGATCGGGACGGCGCTGTCGTCATCACCACCGACGGCCGGCAGTTGACCGTCGGGCTGGAAAAGGGAGAGGAGAAAACAGCCGCATGACATTTGTTGTAGACCGTCTGGAAGAGAACCATGCTGTCCTCCAGAACGAACAGGAAGAATGCCTTGTTATTCCGCTCGATCAACTTCCCTCCACAATTGCTCCCGGCGATGTCATAATCGAGTCCGAAGGTGCGTATACTATCGATGTGGAACAAACCCAGCTCAGGCGGGAACGCCTGATACGGCTGCAGGAACGGCTTCGGAATCGGTAGGAGAAATTTTATCCGGTTTTTCCATTTATGTCTTGACAAGGCAGAGGCGGGATGCTATAATAACTGACGTTCCGCATCTGCTGTCAGCGGAACAATCGGTTACGCCTCTGTAGCTCAGTCGGTAGAGCAGGGGACTGAAAATCCCCGTGTCGATGGTTCGATTCCGTCCGGAGGCACCAATTTCTTTTTTCAAAATCGAAAAAAGAAAACAAAATTAAATGATG
>URYP01000075.1 GCA_900552115.1 uncultured Oscillospiraceae bacterium
CGTCGGTATCGACGGCGCCGCTCTTTAGCTGGATGTTACAGGCGTGTTATCAGGTTAACGGCCAGAGTCCCGAACTGATAAACCATAAACGATACCACCCAAGCCACGCCGGTCTGGAAGGCCATTGTCCCGACCGCCCATTTCAGTGAATTCATTTCCCGGCGGATGGCGGAAAACGCCGCCACACAGGGCATATACAGCAGCACGAACACCAGAAACGAAACAGCGGATACCGGGCTGAACACCCCTTGCAAAATATGCGACATGGCTGCATCAGTAGCCGGGTTGTAAAGGATGGTCAGGGTACCGACCACCGTTTCCTTGGCGAGCAGTCCTGTAACCAGCGCCACCGCCGCCTGCCAGAAGCCGAAACCGAGGGGCGCGAACAGGGGCGCGATGGTTTTGCCGATGGAGGACAGAATGCTGTTTTCCGTCTGGCCGGCCGGCAATAGCTGGAAATGGGAATCGAAGGACTGCAAAAACCAGATGACAACCGAGGCCGCAAACAGGACGGTACCGGCGCGGATGACAAAATCCTTAATCCGCTCGTACATGTGCATCCACAGGGTTTTAATGGTGGGCAGCCGGTAGGGGGGCAGCTCCATGACAAAGGGAGCGTGTCCGCCTTTCAGGACCGTTTTTTTCAGGATCATGGCGCAGATAATCGCCACGATAAGGCCGGTAGCGTACAGGCTGAAAACCACCAGGCCCCGATGGCCGGGGAAGAACGCGGCGATAAACAGGGCGTAAACCGGCATTTTAGCCGAACAGGACATGAAAGGCGTCAACATAATGGTCATACGGCGATCCCGCTCGTTTTCCAGTGTACGGGCAGCCATGACGCCGGGGACCGAGCAGCCGAATCCCATCAGCATGGGGACAAAAGACCGGCCCGACAACCCGGTTTTGTGGAGCAGCTTATCCATGATAAAAGCGGCGCGGGCCATATAACCACTGTCCTCCAGTATGGACAGGAAGAAAAACAGCAGCAGAATCTGCGGAAAAAAGGACACGATGGACCCCACACCGGCAATCACGCCGTCGCAGATCAGCCGGATAATCCAGGAATGCGCGCCCAAGCCGGTCAGGGACTGTTCCACCCAGGGGGAAAAATGATGGCTGATCAGGTTATCCAGTCCGTCGGTCAGCCAGGTTCCCAGCGGCCCGAAGGTGATGAAGAACACCAGCAGCATGATGCAGGCAAACAGGGGAAGCGCCAGATATTTGTTGGTCGCAACCGCGTCGATCTTATCCGACAGGGTCAGCTCGCCCGGCTTTTTCAGGCGGGTCACGCACTTCTCGCAGATGCGGCAGATAAACTTGTATTTCTGGTCGGCGATAATCATATCCCGTTCGCCATATACGGCTTCCAGTCCCCGGATGATTTCATCGATCAGGTGCGCCTCTCCGTCGGATAGTTCCAGCGCCTCCAGCGTGGGCGTGTCGTCGTCGATAATTTTTACCGCCGACCAGCGCAGGGCCAGACCCTTTTTCATGCAGGTCGGCTCGATGATCTCCTCGATGCGCAGGATGGCCTTGAGCACGTCCGCCGTATAGATTTCGTCGATCACATGGGTGGATAAATACTCTTTCCCATGATGGTCACGGCGGTCGTGAAGCTGGTGGCGAATATACGCGTCGCCGTATTTCCGGTCGATCCGCCTGGCCAGCCGTTCTTCATCAAAGGGGGAGAGGGGGGCGTCGCGCCGTTCCACCCCTTCGTGATAGGTGCGGTCGATCAGTTCCTTGATGCCACGTCCGCGGCTGGCGGAAATCGGAGCCACCGGCATTCCCAGCATATGCTCCAGCTTCTGCACGTCAATTTCCAGTCCGCGGCTTTTCAGCATATCCACCATGTTCAGAGCCACCACCAGCGGCCGCCCGAGCTCCGCCAGCTGGAGTGTAAGATAAAGGTTGCGCTCCAGATTGGTTGCGTCCACCACATCGACGATGACGTCGGGGGATTCCTCCATCACAAAATTGCGGGACACCATTTCCTCCGCCGAATAGGGGGAGAGGGAGTAAATGCCGGGCAGGTCCACCACAGTGATGTCGGCGCCGTGGCTTTTCAGTCGGCCGCCTTTCTTTTCTACAGTGACGCCTGGCCAGTTGCCGACGTATTGATTGGAGCCGGTCAATTCATTGAACAGCGTGGTCTTGCCGCAGTTCGGGTTGCCGGCCAGCGCATATGTATAACTCAAATTCTTCAAACCTTTCTGTCGGATTGCGTTGAAGATGTGGGTATCACCAGTATTTCGCGGGCTTCCGCGCGGCGGATGCTCAGCTCATAGCCCCGCACGTTGATTTCCAGCGGATCGCCCATCGGCGCCGCCTTGCGCATGATGATCACCGCGCCGGGCGTGATGCCCATGTCGATGATACGGCGGCGCAGGGCGCCCGAACAGCCAAGGCTTTTGACAATGGCGGTTTCTCCGATTTTCATATCGTTGACAGTCTTTTCCGGCATAGCCGACCCTCCTTTTCAGCATACATAATTACTATAATACAAATAACGGTCTGTTTGCAACCGCCCATTTGAAAATAATACGCTTTTCTGCCCATACTAAAGCGTATAAGGGGGCGGCAATTTATGGGAAACAAAAGGGTGCGGTTTCATTTAAAGGGAAATTGGGGCCAGGCAGTGCTGGCGGAGGGCGGTATCCTGTGTGTACAGATTTTGCTGACACTGGCGGAATGGGGCATTATGCTGGGGCTGGGCGTCCGGATCGGCAGCGCTATGTTCCTGTATCCCTCCACGGACATCCGACCGGTTCTGGCCCGCATGGTTATTATGATCGTTCTGGTCGTACTGGATTTACTGATTTTGTCCCCGCTCAAGCTGGGACGGTCGGTGTTTTACTGGCAGATGGTGAATTCCGTGCGGCCGGTAGAAGGCAGCCGCACACGCTATTTTGAAGGGCGGTTGTATGGGCAGGCGATTCACTGGCGGCTCCGCTTGTGGGGCTGGCGACTGCTTTGGAGTCTGCTTTTGTGGCTGCCGGCCATAGCGCTGCTGGGAGTGGGGGAGTGGCTGCGCTTGGACAGCCTGCGCCGGGGAGCCATGGATTTCACTTGTGTAGTCTTTCTCCTTATGGGGATTATCGCGTTTTTGGGAGGTTGGCTGGTCGCTGAAATGGTTATGATGCGCTACCGGCCGGCCGCCTACGGGATCGGCCAGGGGATGAAGGTGAAAGAAGCGTTCCGTTGGGCCGTGACGGTAACGAAAGGGCGAACGGAAAGCATCCTGTGGCTTTATCTGCGCTACGCGCTGGGGCTGCTGTCCTGCCTGTTTGGACTGCCGGCCCTGTACGTCATGCCTTTATTCCAGACGGAGCAGGCATGGCTGATCCGAAAATGGGCAAAATTATCGCCGCCCCTTGAAAAGACAGCCGTGCTATGGTAAAATAACCTAAGATTGTTTTACCTAACAACCGCACAGATTGGCTATAGCTTGCCCACAGAAAGGCGGCAAACGGACGTATGAAATCACAGACGCCCCCCAAGACCCATCATAAACAGCGTTCAACCATGGTCCGCAAGGGGATGGTTTGTTTCGGCGTGCTTGCGGCGGCCATCCTGTTTTATTTTTCCCTTTTCCGGCTTAATGAGATTATGGGTGTGGTTTCGGGTGTTCTAGGGGCGCTCCAGCCAGTCATTTACGGTGTGGCCATCGCTTATTTGCTCAATCCCGTGATGCTGACCTGCCAAAAGTACCTGGACCCTTTTTTCAAAAAGCGTTGCCGTTCGGAGCGCAAGGCGCTGTCCTGGTCCAAAGCGCTCAGCATCACGGCCGCCATGCTGGTGGGCATCAGCTTTCTGGTTGTATTGGGCCTGCTCATCATCCCACAGCTCAGTGAAAGCATCATTAAGCTGGTAGACGACCTGCCGGGCTATCTGGACCAGTTCATGGTCTGGGTCAATGCGACCCTCAATTCGCCGGAAGACTGGGCCAAAACGCTCAGCAAGCTGGTGGAGGACGGCGTCCAGCATCTGGAACAGTGGATGAAAACCAGCCTGTTGGGGTATGCCACCGATATGCTCTCCTATGTAACCAGCGGCATCATCAGCGTGGTCAACATGGTGCTGAACCTGCTTATCGGCCTGGTGGTGGCGGTTTATACCCTGAACGAAAAGAAAAAGTTTGTTGGTCAAAGCAAAAAATTTCTGTATGCGGTATTCAAACCGCAGCGAGCCAATGAAATTATCGATACCGTGCGCCACGGACACAAAATATTCGGTGGATTCCTGTACGGCAAAATCCTCGATTCAATCATCGTCGGGCTGATTACGTTTGTGGTGCTGTCCATTATGCGTATGCCTTACACGCTGCTGGTCAGCGTGATTGTCGGCGTCACCAATATCATTCCGTTCTTTGGACCCTTTATCGGGGCGATTCCCAGCGCGTTCCTCATTCTGCTGGCCAGTCCCATGCAGGGGCTGTACTTTATCATTTTTATTATCATTCTCCAACAAATTGACGGCAACATCATCGGTCCGAAGATTTTGGGAAATACCACCGGCATCTCCGAATTTTGGGTTACATTTGCCCTGCTGCTGTTCGGCGGGCTGTTCGGTGTTGTGGGCATGATTATCGGGGTGCCCACCTTTGCGGTCATCTACTACCTGGTCAAGACCTGGCTGCACAAGCGGATGACCCGGCGCCATATGCCGGAAAGCTCCGAGGATTACATTGAAGCCCTGCATATGGATGAGGACAGTCTGGAGCTGCTCTATGAGGAATCGGTTCCGGCATCCGCCGATACGACGGAACCGCCTTCGATATCCTGACGGAGGTTGTCCTGTCCTAACTATATGATAAAAACCCGTCCGGCATGCACCGGACGGGTTTTTTCTTTAGTTTCTGGGCAGCGGCGCCTTTTTGGCATGGACAAACGCCATTATGTCGGCCAGATCCCCGTCATGGGGCATTCGGTAGTGGACCCAGCCGCCCGTATCGCCGCAGGGATACCGGTTCGCCCATAATTCCCGGGCCCGGGGAGAGAGCTTCTCCAGGCCGGCTTCCAGCGCGGGTACTTGCTTGTCTCCCACCTGTATGGTAATGGTCACAGCGGACTTTTCAAAAAAGGCATAGCATAAATGAAAGGATTTGTGACTGTATTTATAGCCCCAGCCGTAGCGGTTCCCAAAGGGAAACCGCAGGTCTTTGGCCAAATCGTATTGTTCGGACAGCCGCTCCTCCAAAGCGCACAGCCTTTCAAAACCGGCCTCGCCGATATACTCCCGTATTTCTGCGGAGGAAGGCGTATCCCGCTTATTCAGCATCCGTTCAAACATAGGCCCGCTCCTTTCCGGTGGCGCTTATCCGTGTACAGGCAGCCCCGCGTTTTCAAAAACAGAGCGCGCCATAGCGATCTCCTCGTCGGAGGGCGCGGCTACATCAGCAAGCTGATAGGGGAGCTTCAGCTCCTGCCACTTGAATTCGCCCATTTTGTGAAAGGGGAGCAGCTCCACCTTTTCCACACAGCGATACCCGCGCAGGAATGCCGCTAGCTCTTCGAGCGGTTTACGTTCTAGAGTATAGCCGGGCAGCAGCACGTGCCGGATCCATACGGGCCTGCCAAGGTCTTCCCGGAAAGCCAGCGTGCGCAGGGCCCCCGTGTTGTCCCGCCTTGTGATGGTCCGGCAGAGTTCCGGATCCAGCGCTTTGATATCCAGCAGCAGCAGATCGGCGTCGGTCAGCGCCGGCCGGGCGGCGGAAAAGGGAAAACAGCCGCTGGTATCAACCGCACAGTGGATGCCGTGGTCGTGCAGGGCGGCAATGGCCGCGCCCACAAAGTCGGGCTGCAAAAGCGGCTCGCCGCCGGAAAAGGTTACTCCACCGCTGCGGATAAACTGGCGGTAGGATAAGACGTCCTGTACGAACTCTTCCACCGACATCATATACGCGTATTGCTCGCCGTTCCAGGTATCGGGATTGTGACAGTACATACAGCGCAGGTTGCATCCCTGCAAAAATGCCACATAACGGATGCCGGGGCCGTCCACTGTGCCAAAGGTTTCCTTGGAATGAAAATGGCCGCGTATCGCCTGGTCGGACATCAAATCTCTCCTTTCCATCCATATTCGCAGAGCAGCCCTCCGCACGTTCCGCGGAGGGCTGTGAGCGGAGAATCAGAAACGGGTGTGGAAGGTGCGGTTAATGACGTCCATCTGCTGTTCGCGGTTAAGCTTGACAAAGTTGACCGCGTATCCGGACACTCGCACCGTGAGCTGCGGATACAGCTCCGGATGATCCATCGCGTCCAGCAAAACGTCCCGGTTGAGGACGTTGACATTGATATGATGGCCGGTCTCGTCGAAATACCCATCCAGCAGATGGGCCAGGTTTTCAATTTTTTCTTCCTCGGTTTTGCCCAGCGCACCGGGCACGATGGAAAAGGTGTAGGAAATGCCGTCCTCCGCCGCATCATAGGAGAGCTTGGCGACCGATTTCATGGAGGCGACACAGCCGCTGACGTCCCGCTTGTGCATGGGATTGGCGCCCGGGGCAAAGGGTTCGCCCGCCCGGCGGCCGTCGGGAGTGTTGCCGGTCTTTTTACCATACACCACGTTGGAGGTAATGGTGAGGATGGACAGGGTGGGCTTGGAATGCCGGTAGGTGTGGCGGGTAGCCAGCTTGTCCATAAACCGTTCCACCACTTCGCAGGCGATGGCATCCGCGCGGGGATCGTTGTTGCCGAAAGCGGGATATTCGCCCTCGATCTCGTAGTCCACTACCAGGCCGGAATCGTCCCTTATGGGTTTGACGGTCGCGTATTTAATGGCGGACAGGCTGTCCACCACCACGCTGAAGCCCGCAATGCCGCAGGCGGAGGTGCGCACGATGTCTTCATCGTGCAGCGCCATTTCCAGCTTCTCATACGCATACTTGTCGTGCATATAGTGGATGATGTTCAGGGTGTTGATATACAGCGCGGCCAGCCAGTCGCACATTTTATCGTAGTTGGCATACACTTTGTCGTAATCCAGCACGTCGTCGGTAATGGCAGGGAATGCCGGCGCGATTTGGTCGCCGGTTTTTTCATCCCGGCCGCCGTTGATGGCGTAAAGCAGCGCTTTGGCCAGATTGGCGCGGGCGCCGAAAAACTGCATCTGCTTGCCGATCCGCATGGCGCTGACACAGCAGGCTATGCCGTAATCGTCACCGAATTTCTCCCGCATCAGATCGTCGTTTTCATACTGGATGGACGACGTTTCGATGGATATGCGGGAACAGAACTTCTTGAAATTTTCCGGAAGCTTCGAGCTCCACAGAATGGTCATGTTGGGCTCGGGAGCCGGGCCGAGGTTCACAAGGGTGTGCAGGAAACGGAAAGAGGTCTTGGTAACCAGCGTCCGCCCGTCAAGGCCCATACCGCCAATGGCTTCGGTTACCCAGGTCGGATCGCCGGAGAACAGCTCATCATAAGCAGGGGTACGCAGGAAACGCACCATCCGCAGCTTCATCACAAAGGCGTCCACAATTTCCTGAATCTCGCTTTCGGTGTATCGGCCGCTCTGCAAATCCCGCTCGGCGTAAATATCGAGGAAGGTGGATACGCGGCCCAGGCTCATCGCTGCGCCGTTCTGCTCCTTTACCGCGCCAAGATAACCAAAGTAAACCCACTGAACCGCTTCTTTAAAGTCTTTGGCCGGTCCCGATATGTCGTAGCCGTATTTCTCGGCCATGGCTTTCAGCTCTCCGAGCGCGCGGATCTGCTCGGACAGCTCCTCCAGCTCACGAATTTCTTCCCCATGCAGGCAGGGCGTGGCCCCCACCCGGATTTTCGCCTGCTGTTTCTGTTCGATCAGGTAGTCTACGCCATAGAGCGCCACCCGGCGGTAATCGCCAATGATGCGGCCACGGCCGTAAGCGTCAGGCAGGCCGGTGATAATACCGGTGTGCCTGGCCTTTTTCATCTCGTCGGTATAGCAGTCAAATACACCGTCGTTGTGGGTTTTGCGGTAGCGGAAAATGTTTTCCACCTCCGGGTCCATCTCGCGGTCATAAGCTTTGAGCGAGGTGCGGACCATACGGATGCCGCCGAAAGGGATGATGGCGCGTTTTAAGGGCGCATCGGTCTGCAAGCCCACAATCTCCTCCAAATCCCGGTCGATGTAGCCGGGCTCGTGAGAGGAGATGGTGGAAATGGTGTGCTCGTCGATATCCAGCACGCCGCCCGCTTTGCGCTCCTGTTCCATCAAATCCTTTACCTTGTCGAACAGGCGGCGGGTCTTCTCCGTGGGGCCGGCCAAAAAGCAGTCGTCCCCTTCGTAGGGCGTGTAGTTTTGAATAATAAAATCGCGTACATTAATGGTATCGGCCACGGGCGGTTCCTCCTGTATGCAGTCGCGGCCGGCAAAAGCCGACCAGATTCGTCTCTTATAATTCCATTCTACAAACATGCCCTTTAAAAGTCAATGATTTCACCGGCATTTCCTCAATCAAAGCAGACAGAAAATGCTGGATAAGTGGACGCGTTTTCTCCCTGCCCAAAAGCAGGGGACAAGGGGGCGAAAATCTATATTGTTTGACGAAGGGCGTCGAATGGCAGATAAACACAGATAGGGTTCCCCGCCTGCGGTAAACTATCCGCCCACTGGTATGAAAACCGCCTCTTTCCTGGTGGAAAGAGGCGGTTTATAGGTTGCTTTATTCGGATGCCTTTTCAAATACAATGGCTTTTTCCGCGGCTGTAAATTCGTCTTCGATTTCCTTGTAATTATCGATGCGGAACATGACTTTGCGTTTGTCGCCATTATTTAGATATATGTATTTATGAGTTTGATGGTAGGAACCAATGCTTATCTCTTCAATATTTGTAGTAAAGGTAACGTTATAGCGCATGCCCCCATACAGTTCCTGATGAGGAATAGCTGTAACCTCCATATGCTCAAGCAGCGTAATCCATTGGGATATGATGCTTGAATTACAGGACTGATATTCAGCAACGCTTACTGATTCAATTTTCCGGGCTGTCTCAGCGGCCTTTAGTGTTTTAATATTTTGAATAAACTGTTCGTACTCTTTCGTCAATTGCGCCGGAGCAGGTATTTCTTCAGGTGTCAGACCATATGGGACTGTGGACATATCCGTGTTTACTTTATCTAAAGTTCCGGTATTACCCTCTGAACATGAAACACATAGAACCAGCATCGCGAGCGACAGAAAGGTGATAAAAATACGTTTCATATAGGGATATCTCCTCTATCGATTTGATACCATGGTATCTTTCTAAATACTGACATGTTATTTGAGGAAAAAGTAAACAGCAGCTTATTCCGGATGACTTAAGAAGTCCAATGGCATATACACATCGTCAAAAACCTCATGTGTGAACATGGGGATTATTGTTAATGCTAGCATATAAATTGGACAAAGTAAAGCGTATCTGTAACATGTGGTGAATAATATAAAATTGTGCAGAATATAAGATTTCTATGACTGGTTATATAGGGTATTAGAATCAGATATTATTTTGAGATTCTGAACTCCGAACCCAGCGTCTTACTTCGTAAGCCGCCTGAGAAACGCCTCCGGGTGGGAATTTACTCGTCGGTTTAGACGGGCGTTTCGGGGTGTTCGTCGCATGAATCCCGCCGATTCACGCAAAAAAGAGCGCACACCCTGCGGGTGTACACTCTTTTTGGTGACCCATCGGAGATTCGAACTCCGGACACCCTGATTAAAAGTCAGGTGCTCTGCCAGCTGAGCTAATGATTCACATGCAGCTTATTTATTATAACAGCACACCGAGCAAATGTCAACAAAAATTCTTCTTTCTATTCTACATCTGTCAAAAACATTGGCTGTGATTCTACAAAAAGAGTTCCTATTTCCACCATATAGCTCCAAGGGGCACCGTTCCCTATGCGATAGAGACTCCCTTATAGCACAGTTCTCAAAAGACCTCCCAATGAACTTGATCCACCGGCAATTCTTCGATGCGGTGTGGGGCCGGATGCGTCTCCGGCATCCCGAGCGAAAGGATTGCTTCCAAACGGTAATGGGTAGGGACATGCAACGCGCTTTGCACATATTCCTCCGTGCTTCTCCCATCGGGGGCCTCACGCAGCCTTCCCTGAATCCAGCAGCTGCCAAGCCCCAAAGCGTCCGCCATCAAATGCATATTGGCCATAGCAATCGAGCAATCCTCCACCCATACATCGGATTTCTCTGCATCGGCAAATACAACAATTGCACAATCCGCGTGTTGCAGCATCTTTGCCGA
>URYP01000076.1 GCA_900552115.1 uncultured Oscillospiraceae bacterium
CTGGCGGTCTATCTCTTGTTTTCGGTTGCTTGCTTCCTTACCGTACATGAGCATTAAGGTGGGGGATATCATTGCCTATCAATCCACCAACGATGAGAATTACGGCGAGATCGTTACCCATAAAATCCGTGAACTGACAAAAGACGCTCAGGGTAATCCCGGCTTTATCACCTATGGTACAACCACCGATAAAAACGATGAAGATATCGTCACCTACAGCTTTGTGCTTGGTAAATACCAAACAAAGCTGCCGGGTGTGGGTAAATTTTTTAAGTTTCTCAAAACCACGCCGGGATATATTGTTTGTATCTTCCTGCCGTTCCTGCTGCTGATTTTGGTGCAGGGCATCAACAGTATCCGGCTGTTTAAGCGATACAAGCAAGAGCAGCTTGCCGAGATGGAAGCGGAACGTGAAAAGGGACGGGCGGAAATGGCGGCGGAGCGGCAGCGGCTGGAGGAACAGCAGGCAGAGTCCCAGAAAATGATGGCCGAGCTGCTGAAGCTGAAAAGTGAACTGTCGGGCCTGGAAGCACCGGCAGCAAAACCGCAGGAGCCGCCTGCGGAGAAAGACCCCCATTCTATGGTGTAAACATGCAAAGCGTGATTACATACAGTCATTGAAAAATTTTGTAGGAGGTAAAACACAATGACAAAGAAAAAAAACACAAAGCGTGCACTGCTAGCCAGCGTTCTTTCTGTAATGCTGTGCGTCGCAATGCTCGTCGGTTCCACCTTTGCGTGGTTTACCGATTCCGTAACTTCCGGTAAAAACAAAATTGTTGCCGGAAACCTGGACGTGGAGCTGCTGCATACAAACGGCAATGTTGCAGACGAGTCAGTTGAAGGCGCTACCAATCTGTTTGTAAATACAGACGGCACGGCAATCAAATGGGAGCCGGGCGTAATGGCGTATGAAAACTTCACGGTTAAAAATGTCGGTTCTTTGGCTTTGAAATACAAGCTGACTATAAATACGGGAGACTTTAACACCGTAAAGGACAGCGGCAAGTCTCTCAAAGATGTACTAAAGGTTGCGGTTCTGGACAGCGCATTCACCGGCAACAGAGCGGACGCGCAGGCGCTGACCTTTGACAAGACCATTGCGGACTTTGAAAAAGAAGGCAGATTGACAGCAGGTGAGGCGGCAAACAAAACACATGCCGTTGTGATCTATTGGGAGCCTTCCGCTGCGGACAACGATTATAATCTTATAAACGGCAAGGAATCTTCCGACGGCGATCCGCTGTTCGTCGATCTCGGTGTAAGCCTTGTAGCAACGCAGGACTCTGTTGAAAACGACAGCTTTGGTTCGGATTATGATGAAGGCGTAGCTTATCCGCCTGTTACCGACTGGTATAACCCTGATGACCCCACAATCACCAACTATTCCATCGGGACGGCTCAAGAACTGGCTGGCCTGGCGGATCTTGTGAGTGAAGGCGTCAGCTTTAAGGGAAAAACCATAGCTTTGAATGGTGATATTGACCTTCAGAACAATAAATGGTCGCCTATCGGCACAAAGGCAAATCCGTACAACGGTACGTTTGATGGTAACGGCAATACTATCAGCAATATAAACCCCGAAACAACAGAAGACGGTTGTACCGGGTTGTTCGGTAAGATTAACGGAGCTACGATTTCTAACCTAACAGTCAGCGGCGGTACGGTGAACTCAGACAAGACAAACACCGGTGTGATTGCCGGCGAAGCAAACGGCGGAAAGCTTCAGAATGTTACGGTTGACAACGTAACGGTTAACGGTAAGAATGCTGTCGGCGGTTTGCTGGGCAACTCGTTCACGGCTTCAATCTCAGACTGCGCCGTTAAGAACTGCACGGTATCTGGCGTTGAGTATGTAGGCGGCGTGACGGGTACAAGCTATTCTTCTCTGAAGAATGTCACGGTAGAAAACTGCAATATCGTCAGCAGCAAATGGAAGGTCGGCGGTATTGTTGGCCAGTTTAATGAAGGCAGCTTTACCTTTAATAATCTTACTGTCAAAAACACCGTGATTCAGGCGCCGGGAGGATCTTCTATGAGCGGCAGCTGTGTCGGCGGTCTGGTAGGCTTCTCAAATTACGGCAGCAAAACCCTCAATAACTGCAAGGTTATTGATTGTACGCTCAAGCTCGACGCGGAGAAAACCGGTACGCTTTATGGCGCCGCGGGTATGATCGGTCAGGTTTACGGTCAAAACGGCAATGTCTTCAGCTTCAACGACTGTGAGGTTACCGGTTTGAAGGCGTTGGCAGACGGTCAGAAAATAACCGGCGCCGCCGGGTACATAGGCAACGGCTATTGGAGAGGCTTTACCGGCGTCACCGCTAATTTCAATAACTGCATTGCCAATATTACAGAGGTCACCGCTTTGCAGACAACCGATCTCGGTGCGTTTGTAGGCAACGGTAAAGATAATACGTATAATTTCACCGGTGAAAATGCTTTGACCGGCGTGGTCAGCGAGGTAATCGGTACTAAGGGTAGCAACATTGTTATTACTGGCGAGGATACGATCAATCCGGGCAGTAACGGTTGAACAAACCAATAAACAAAGTTGTATTATCTTTGGCGAGAACAAAGAGAATAGGGCATAAGCCACAGGCTGGCTCTACTTGTGCCTTTTGATTGCCGATAAGAGTAAAACGATGATTATGCAGTCATTGTAAAAGGTTTTTGAGGAGGTATAACTCAATGACAAACGCTAAGAACACCAAACGTGCATTGCTGGCCAGCGTTCTCTCAATCATGCTGTGTGCGGCAATGCTCGTCGGCTCCACCTTTGCGTGGTTTACAGATAGCGTCACCAGCGGTAAAAACAAGATTGTCGCAGGCAACCTTGATGTAGAGCTGGAATATCGTGACGCCGAGGGGAACTGGCATGCGGTTACCCAGGATACCGAGCTGTTTAGTTCTCTGGAGGCTGACGGCACCGAGAATCTCTGGGAGCCCGGTCACACGGAGGTTGTCTACCTCAAGGTGAAAAATGCAGGCACTCTGGCGCTGAAATACCAGTTCGCGGTTAACATAGCGAATGAAACTGTATTTACCAATGCGCTGGGTGATACGGATTGTCGCCTTTCCAACTATCTGGTGTTCGGCCAGGTGGAGAGCGTGAACGAAATTGCCAAGTATGCCACCCGTGAAGAGGCTTGGGCGGCGGCTGGCGATACGCTGGGACTGTCCGATTACACGAAAGCGGGCGAACTGTACCCGGTGGGTACGGCCGGCAAGGCTTCTGAGCAATATGTGGCCTTGGTGGTGTACATGCCAACCAGCATCGGTAACGAAGCCAACTACCGCGGTGATGTTGTCCCCTCTATTGACCTGGGTGTCAATCTTGTGGCAACGCAGGCTTCGTATGAGGAAGATGGCTTTGGCAGCGACTACGACGCCGAGGCTCCCGCGCTTTCCTACAAGGTAACCCCGGAAAATATCGGAGAGTATCTTACTGGTCAGCATGGCAGTATGTCCAACACCAAGCTGATCCTTGCCCCAGGCAATTATGGAAAGCTTGAAATCGGCACGCTTACCGCCTATTCTAAGGATGATACGGTATATTCCTGCCCGAACGGAAACAGCCACGATGGAACGCCGCTGACCTTTACCGATATGGATGCGTTCCAGGCACATTTTAAACCGGGTGAGTGGCACGGCCGCAGCAGTTATACCCGGACGATCAAAAACCTGACGCTTGTCGCAGAGGGAAATGTAACCGTTGATGGCTTGTCGATTGCCTCCGGCCATATGCATGATACCAAAGATCCTATCAATACGGCGGGCACCGGATACTATTTGACGCAAAAACTGAGCAATATAAACTTTGTGAATATCGGCTTTACCAACAAAGTTATTATTGAAACCTCTCAGCCGGATACGGTGATTGACGGTGTGACGTTTGAGGGCTGTTCCTTTACAACCGGCGGCACGGCTTCAACCAATGGCCAGGCGCTGCGTTATTATAATGAGGCCAATAACGGAAATGTCAAAAATCTGACGGTCAAGAACTGTTCCTTTAATAACTGCTATCAGGGCATATACACAGCGCATATTAACGGTATCGCTGTTACCGGCTGTACCTTTAATACAACAGGTCATAACGCGATTGCCGTTCAGTCCGGTTCCACAGCGGCAAACCATAAAGCAGTTGTGATTGAAGACAATCGCTTTGAAAACATCAACGATCGGATTATCCGTTTTAACGAAGTAGGCGCTGATACACAAATCTCCATTAAGAATAACGTCGCAACAAATTGCGGCGATGAAAGCGGGGAAGTTATCAAAGCGACTTCTCTTGCGGACGGCATAACCTACGACATCAGCGGCAATAACTGGGGTGAGGGAGCAAGTGTTGCAAACCCGGAGTTTGAAGATGCCTCCACTGGTGTTGAACCGCCGGATGAAACCGATACAGAGGATCCTTTTGCTTAAATTATAGTCTCATTCTAATGCCGTTCTCTCCGGAGAGAGAACGGCAATCAAAGGGCATAAGCTATAGTTTGTGCCCTTTGATTGCCGAGAATTAGCGATTATAGTATATATAAAATCGAAAGGAGAGGACTGTTTTGAAAAAATGGCTGAAATCTGCCATATATATTCCAAAACACGCCAAGCCAACCGATGAAAATATCTTAAGGCTGATTCTGCCTTCCATTGTGGGAATCATATTTTGCATGATCTGCCTTGCCGGAACAACGTGGGCGTGGTTTTCCGCCAACATTCAGACGCGACCGCAGACCATAAAGGCGGCCAACTATGATATAGAGGTTTCCGTCAAAAACGAGACCGGTAATTTGGTTTCCACTGACCAGCCGCTGGAAGCCGGACAGGCTTATCAAATCACGCTGACCGCCAGAGGGACTGCTGACAAATTCGGCGGTTATTGTATCGTCGAGGGCGGCGGAAAGACTCTTTATAGCGATACGCTGCTTCCTGGCGAAAAACTCAACTTTACTCTTGCTCCCGATACAACGGCTGTCTATACTTTCACTTCCGAGTGGGGCAGCCATTCTGGCGAGGCGGATATAACAGAAGGCAGCAACATCGGGCATGGCGCGGAAGCAGAGCCCGCGCCCAAGGAACCCGAAGTGCAGCCGGCGGGAGGCACTGGGCAGGACCCCGTTTAAGCGCATAGGAGATAAAAATGAAACAGATCAAAATCGCTTTTTTCGATGTTGACGGCACGTTAATTGATATGAACAAAAAAGTTATATCGGCAAACATGCTTGAGACGCTGATCCGATTAAAACAGAACCATATTAAACTTTGTGTATCCACCGGGCGTCCGCCACAAAACGTGCCCCGGTTTCCGGAGGTGGAATTTGACGCGTTTATTACCTTTAACGCCTCTTATTGTTATACGAAAGAGAAATGCTTATTGAAAAATCCCATTCCTGCGGCGGATGTGCGTACCATTATTGAGAATGCGAACCGGATTGGCCGGCCGGTGTCCCTGGCCAGTGCGGCCAGGATGGGCGCCAATGGCCGGGATCCGGACCTGGTGGAATACTTTTCGTTCTCGAACCAGCCAGTAGACGTTGTCAAGGATTTTGACGAATTGGCCAAAGAGGATATCTACCAGATTATGATGGGGTGCCGCCAAGAAGAATATGAACAGGTGCTGCACCATGTGAAAGGCGCTAAAATTACGGCATGGTGGTCGCGGGCGGTGGATATTATTCCGGCGAACGGCGGAAAAGGCTTAGGGGTGGAAAGAATTCTCGCCCATTACCATCTGGACAGAGAAGAAGCCATAGCGTTCGGGGATGGCAGGAACGATATGGACATGCTGCAGGCGGCTGGTACCGGAGTGGCCATGGGAAACGCCACGGACGACGTAAAACGTATGGCGGATGCGGTATGCGGCAGTGTAGCCGAGGATGGAATTTATAATTACTGCAAAGAGCATCACTTGATTTAAAGGGCTTCCGCCGTGCAAATCCCGTTTTCTGTTTGCCGGCGGATGCTTTCAGCCTCTGGATAGCGCCGGCAATGAAAAACCTGTTGACAATGGGCGGGTTCATATGCTATATTATTCCAACAATTGAACAGACTCGTGAGGGAGTAGTTTGCGCGGTATCCGCGTGGCAAGTCAACACACTGACTGTAAAAGTCTGGCTTGTCTTAATAAACGAGACTCATGTATCGCTTTCCAGCCATACATGGTCTTTATTTTTTTACCCGTGTATGGTGAAAGCCTGCACGGGTTTTGTTTTTTTATTAATGAATACAAAATGGAGGAGGAAAAGAAATGGACGCATTCCTTGAAACGAAAGAAGAGGTGGTCCGCCGTGTGGGAACAGACGCGGTGAACGGGCTGGCACAGCCGCAAATCGGGGAACACCGGGAGCGGTACGGCGCGAATACCCTGACCAGGGAAAAGCCGAAATCCCTGATCAAACGGCTGTGGGAAGCCGCCAGCGAGCCCATGATCATCATGCTGATTATGGCGGGAATCATCGCTCTGGTCGTCAACATTATCCGCGCGTCTACGGGTGGGGAGGCGGATTTTCTCGAATGTGTGGGCATTTTTGTCGCCATTTCCCTCTCGGTTGTAATTACCGTGATTATGGAAGGGAAAAGCGCCAAGGCGTTTGAAGCCCTGGTGAAATTGAGCGATGACACGCAGATCAAGGTGCTGCGCGGCGGGGAAACGGTTCTGATCGGCCAGAAAGATATTGTTGTGGGGGATATTGTCCTGCTGTCCACCGGGGATAAAATACCGGCGGACGGGCGGCTGCTTGAGAGCACGGGAATGGCGGTGGATGAGTCGGCGCTCACCGGCGAAAGCGTTCCCGCCAAAAAGGATGCCGCCGCCCTGATAGACGACGAAAAGCTCCCTTTGGCCGAGCGGTGCAACATGCTGTATTCCGGAAACTACATAACGAGCGGCTACGGCAAAATGGTCGTGACGGCCGTGGGGGATCATACGGAGTTCGGTACGATCGCCAGAGAGCTCACCGGGATGGATAGCGCCTCCACGCCGCTGCAGGAAAAGCTGGCGCGCCTGGGTAAAATCATAACCATACTGGGCGTGATAGCCGCCGCTATCGTTTTTGTGTCCGAGCTAATATCGTTTGCCGTGCATGGGGGTCTGCGGTTTGAGGAGGTTTTGGAGGCGTTCGTCACCAGCATCGTCCTGATCGTCGCCGCGGTTCCGGAGGGACTGCCCACCATCGTCGCCGTGTCGCTGTCCATCAACATTATTAAGCTGTCAAGACAGAACGCGCTGGTCAAAAAAATGATCGCCTCCGAAACCGTGGGGTGCATCAATGTGATCTGCTCAGATAAAACCGGTACGCTGACCGAAAACAAAATGACTGTGTCCGCCTATTATGATACAAAATGGCAGGACAAGCCTGCTCATCTGTCATCGGACTGGCTCATCCACAATATCTGCCTGAATACCACGGCCGATATCGCGCCGGATGGAGCGTTTATCGGCAATCCCACCGAATGTGCCATGCTGAGTTTTTACGAGCGGTCCGACGCCCGCCAGGCCAGCGGAAAATCCTATAAAGACGAACGTGCGGACCACGACGTCCTGTATGCTTTTCCGTTTTCTTCCGAGCTGAAGCACATGACCACCATCAGCAAGGTGGATGGACGGATGATATCCTATGTGAAGGGCAGTCCGGAATGCGTGTTTGCCATGTGCGCGCTTTCGCCCCGCGACAGGGACCGGATTGAAAGCCAGATTGTCCGCGCGCAGAAAAAAGCCATGCGGGTGATCGCCTTTGCCCACAAAGAACTACAGGATCTGCGGGATTACGAGAACGAGCGGAACCACAAAGACATGGAAAGCGGCATGACTTTTGACGGGTTTGTGGCGATATCCGATCCGCTGCGCGGGGACGTCTGCGAAGCGGTTGCCAACTGCCGCCGGGCGGGAATTGATCTAAAAATCCTCACTGGCGACAACATCGTCACCGCGACCGCCATTGCCGACGAGCTGCAAATTCTCGACGGGGAGCATATCGCGGTGGAGGCCAGGGAGATTGCGGAGCTGAGCGACGGGGAGCTGCTGGCCCGGCTGCCCCAAATCCGTGTGATTGCGCGCAGTACGCCCGCCATAAAAATGCGGGTGGTCAATCTGCTCAAATCCCAGGGGAATGTGGTGGCGGTTACGGGGGACGGCATCAACGATGCGCCGGCGCTGAAAAACGCCGACGTGGGCATCGCCATGGGGATATCGGGTACGGAGGTTTCCAAAGAAGCCAGCGATATCGTGCTGCTCGACGACTCCTTTTCCACCATTATCAAGGCGGTGGCCTGGGGGCGGGGGATATACGAGAATTTTAAGCGGTTTATCCAGTTCCAGCTGACGGTCAATGTCTCCTCGGTACTGGTGGTGTTCGTCTCCATCCTGTTGGGACTCAAAGCGCCATTCACAGCGTTGCAGTTATTATGGATCAACATTATTATGGACGGGCCGCCCGCGCTGACGCTGGGGCTGGAACCGATCCACGACGACCTGATGAGCCGCACACCCACCCGGCGAAGCGACAGTATTGTGTCGAGATCGATGCTGCTGCGAATCGGGGCAACCGGGCTGTATATGTCGGCGGTGTTCCTGTGTCAGTATGGTTTCAATTTCCTGGGAGCGGCTCCCGAACAGATGACCACGGTTCTCTTTACGCTTTTTGCGCTGTTCCAGCTTTTCAACGCGTTTAACTGCCGTGAGCTGCACGCCACCAGCATTCTGAAGCACCTGACGAAAAACCGGATTATGTTGGTGGTCATCTCCATAACCTTTGTCCTGCAAATCCTGATTATCCAGTATGCGGGCGCCTTTTTCGGGACCGTTCCGCTGAATATTGGCATGTGGCTGAAAATTTTCGGCGTCACGTTCAGTGTGGTATTGCTGTCCGAGCTGGTCAAGTGGATTTGGCGGATGACGCACAGCGCCAAATCATGAACGAACCGGTGATACCCGGCGGCCGTTTCCAAACTGGATGCGGCAGGGTCTTCCCTTGACGGAAGGCGGATAGAGCCTGTAATTTAAACCATTAATAGCCGGCGATTCATGAGGAATCGCCGGCGGCTTTTTGTTATGTGGCTTGGCCATGAGCGGCTATCCTCATAGCCCCAACCCCAATACGACCGGAAACCGTGTGCCTATGCAGCTTTCGGCCTTTTTTCTCCGCCGAACGCATGATCCGGGGGATTAGGCGGTGTTTGTAGATGTGATTCCGTGCTGTACGGTGTGCTAATAGACTTGACAAGCAAAGAAAGAAAGCTTATAATGGATATAAGAACATACGTTCTTTGTTTATTATAATTAAGAGTTGTAAGGATGAAATAAAATGGGGATTCTGGAAGACATATTTACTGCGGCGTTGTTTTGTAGACGAAAATAAGCCGCTGTTGCCTCAGCATCCATACTGCCATTGTACGGTAAATCCTTTACCGTTATCCCGTGTTTTAAATGAGGCGCAATCTGAATGTGATATACGAAAATTCTCTGAATATGTTTTTCATCCCAAAAATAACAAAGGGAAAAAAGAATTGTTTGAGGTCTGGGGTTATGACAAAGCAGATTCAGAAATGCTGCAAAGAGTTTTTGAAAAGCAGGCTATAGAAAAGTATATTCAGGGGCAGTATGCATTAGGAAAATTGAATGAGCAGGGTTAAAGAATTAACATACGGATAAGACTGGAAAGAAAAAACAACGATGAAATGGTTTCCTTTATATCCGGCTGGATGGTCTATCCAAATGGAAAAATTCGATTAGATACACCATATGGAGGCGCATAAAGTGAAAGAATATGATAGAGTAGAGTTGATTGTTGAAAAAGACCGTTATGCCAAAGAGGGCGTCCATAAAGGAATGGATGGAATAATATGCGATCCCCATAAGGTCAATGACACATGGCTTGTCAGTTTTGACCAATATGGAAACTCGCCTGAAATTGCCTGTATTTCGATAAAAGAAGAGGATTTGAGGATCATTCTGGAAGCTGAATAGCAAGCGTTCCTATGAGGCGGGTATGCGCTTTATTTTCCGAGTAAAAGGAAAGGCTTCTGCACAATACGTCTGAACCGGAAAATCTGGTACGGGGGTATGATTTAGAAATACGCACTCACTTGGTTGTCTGTAACATGTTGATTTATCAGGGGTTCCTAAAATCCTATAATTCCACTCCAACCAGCCGGCCGGGGAGCGTACGCATCCCC
>URYP01000077.1 GCA_900552115.1 uncultured Oscillospiraceae bacterium
GAAGCGGCATTTTGAAGAGCTGAACGACTCACCTTCACTGGGTCGATAATTCCTGCTTCAATCATGTTGACCCACTCACCTGTTGCAGCATTGAATCCAGTTCCGACTTCTGCATGCTTCAAGCGATCAATGACAATTGATCCTTCATAGCCTGCATTGTGGGCAATTTGGCGTACAGGTTCTTCCAAGGCGCGAAGCACGATGTTGCGTCCTGTCGCTTCATCCCCTTCCAATTCAAGGGTTTCAACTGCAGAAATAACGTTGGCAAGGGCCGTACCACCACCGGCAACAATTCCTTCTTCAACCGCTGCGCGTGTCGCATTGAGGGCATCTTCGATGCGGAGTTTCATTTCTTTGAGTTCAGTTTCAGTTGCAGCTCCGACCTTAATCACAGCTACACCACCGGACAATTTAGCTAGGCGCTCTTGCAGTTTTTCACGGTCAAAATCAGAGGTGGTGTTTTCGATCTGGGTACGAATCTGGCCGACGCGTGCTTTGATTTCGCCCGAGTCGCCGGCGCCATCGACGATGATGGTGGTTTCTTTGAGCACCTTGACCTGGCGGGCGCGGCCCAGCTGGTCGATGGTGGCTTCTTTCAAATCCAGACCCAGTTCATCGGAGATAACCTGGCCGCCGGTCAGGATAGCGATATCCTGCAGCATCTCTTTGCGGCGGTCGCCAAAGCCGGGGGCTTTAACCGCTACACAGGTAAAGGTGCCGCGCAGCTTATTGACAATCAGGGTGGACAGCGCTTCGCCTTCCACATCCTCCGCCACGATTACCAGCTTCTTGCCGGCCTGCAGGATCTGCTCCAACAGGGGCAGAATGTCCTGTACATTGGAGATTTTCTTATCGGTAATCAGGATATACGCGTCGTCGATGACGGCTTCCATTTTATCGGTATCGGTCACCATGTAAGGGGTGATATAGCCGCGGTCAAACTGCATGCCTTCCACCACTTCGGAATAGGTTTCCGCGGTTTTGGATTCTTCCACGGTAATCACGCCGTCGGCCGACACCTTTTCCATGGCCTCGGCAATCAGTTTGCCGATTTCCGCGTCACCGGCGGAGATGGTCGCCGCGCTGGCGATATCCTCGGTGCCGCTGACCATTTTGGAATTGGCGACAACCGCTTCCACAACCGCGTCCACCGCGGTCTGGATGCCGCGCTTGATACCCATCGGGTTCGCGCCGGCCGCCACGTTCTTCATGCCTTCACGGATCAGCGCCTGCGCCAGCAGGGTGGCGGTAGTTGTACCGTCGCCCGCCACGTCATTGGTTTTGGTGGAAACCTCTTTGACCAACTGCGCGCCCATGTTTTCAAAGGGATCGTCCAGCTCGATTTCCTTGGCGATGGTCACACCGTCGTTGGTGATCAACGGCGCGCCGAATTTTTTATCCAGCACCACGTTGCGGCCTTTCGGGCCCAGGGTAATTTTCACGGTATCGGCCAGCTGATCCACGCCTCTCTGCAGCGCCTTGCGGGCCTCTTCCCCAAACAGAATTTCTTTAGCCATGGTGTATTCCTCCTATACTGTAATCGATGTACGGTTTAGTCGACAATTGCGAGAATATCGTTTTGACGGACAATGGTATATTCCTCGCCGTCCAGTTTCACCTCGGTACCGGAGTATTTGCTGGTGATAACCTTGTCGCCGGGCTTCAGGTACATGGTGATCTCCTTGCCATCGACGTTGCCGCCGGGGCCTACCGCTACGACTTCCGCCACCTGGGGCTTCTCTTTGGCGGAGCCCGCCAGGATAATGCCGCTTTTTGTGGTTTCTTCGGCTTCGACCATTTTGATAACCACACGGTCAGCAAGAGGTTTGATAGTCATAAACAATTCCTCCCATATGAGTTGTTAATTTTAGCACTCGCACCTTTCGAGTGCTAAGCCGTATCCTATTGTATCCTAAATCTTGGAAAAATCAAGTAGTAAAATGCAGTTTTTTTGATTCTTCATAATTTTTTTACAAACAGGGTACTGAATTATTTACCGGGTGCAGCCGCCACACCCGGTGTAACGACAGCAAAAGCCCAAAACCTGCTAAAGAATGCAAAATATTACTTTAAGATCCTATAATCCATTCCTATACACGTCATGCAGAGCCGCCAACAACAGGACCTTGCCGCTAATAAAAAACTGTACCTGTCTGCCCGCCGTGGACGCTAGGAACTCTATATAAATGCATTCCTGCATACAGGAATTAAAATTCAAAAAGGGTTTGCTCTGAGAGCAAACCCTTTTCATATAATCGAAACGATTATTTCATCATGCCAGCGACTTCGGCAGCAAAATCATCTTCGCGCTTCTGCAGGCCTTCGCCCTTTTCAAAGCGGACATAATCCACCACTTTCATCGCGCCTACTTTTTTCGCCTCGTCGGCCACATACTGCTCGACCGTGACGTCGCCGTTTTTCACAAACGCCTGCTGCATCAGGCAGTTCTGCTCATAAAACTTGCCGATACGGCCGCCGACCATCTTCTCGATGATGTTGGCGGGTTTATTGGCGTTTTTGGGATCGTTCTGAATCTGGGCGATCAGCACTTCTTTTTCACGCTCGATATCCTCAGCCGGCACGTTGGCTTTATCCAGATACAGGGGGTTCAGGGCCGCGATCTGCATCGCAACGTCCTTGCCGCACTCCTGCAGCACATCCGAACCGGACGCCGCGGCATCCGCTTCAAATTTCACCAACACGCCGATACGGCCGCCGCCGTGGACATAGGCCACGGTGTCGCCTTCGTAACGGACAAAGCGGCGTATGCTCAGATTTTCGCCGATAACCAGGATTTTATCCCGCAGGGCGTCGGCCACCGTCAGACCGCCCTCAAAAGGCAGTTCCAGCAGAGCCGGCACGTCCGCCGGATTTTTCTCAGCCACAATAGCCGCCAGCGCCTTGACGAAGGCCTGGAAATCTGCGTTTTTACCGACAAAGTCAGTCTCGGAATTGACTTCGATAACCACGCCCACTTTTTTGGCGCTGTCCGCAAAGGCGTAAACAAGACCCTCCGCCGCGATACGGCCGGATTTTTTCGCCGCTGCCGCCAGGCCCTTTTCACGCAGAATATCAATAGCTTTTTCCATATCGCCGTCGGTCTCGGTCAGGGCTTTTTTGCAGTCCATCATACCAACGCCGGTTCTTTCGCGCAGCTGCTGCACGTCTTTTGCCGTAAATGATGCCATGGGATTCAACCTCCTACTGTTTTATCGCAAAGAAAAATTACGCTTCCGCAGGGGCGGCAGCCGGAGCTTCCGCCGCAGCCGGAGCCTCTTCCGCGCCATCCTGGCCCTGACGGCCTTCAATGATCGCGTTTGCCATCGTCGCCGCCAGCAGTTTCACCGCACGGATAGCGTCGTCGTTGCCGGGAATGACATAATCGACGTCGTCGGGATCACAGTTGGTGTCCACAATGGCGACGATCGGAATTCCGAGCTTCTTCGCTTCGGCCACCGCGATTTTTTCCTTGCGGGGGTCGACGATAAACAGGGCGCCAGGCAGTTTTTTCATATCTTTAATGCCGCCCAGGAATTTTTCCAGTTTTTCGATTTCATGATTGAGTTTGATGACTTCCTTTTTGGGAAGCAGATCAAAGGTGCCGTCCTCTTCCATCTTTTTGAGCTGCGCCAGGCGGGCGATACGGCCCTGGATGGTGCGGAAGTTGGTCAGCATGCCGCCCAGCCAGCGGGCGTTGACGAAGTACGCGCCGGCGCGCTCCGCTTCTTCGCGGATAGAATCCTGCGCCTGCTTTTTGGTGCCGACGAACAGGACGTTCTGGCCGTTCGCGGACAGCTCACGGACAAACGCGTAAGCCTCTTCCAGCTTGCGGACGGTCTTCTGAAGATCGATGATGTAGATGCCGTTGCGCTCCGTGAAAATGTACGGAGCCATTTTGGGGTTCCAGCGGCGGGTCTGGTGGCCGAAATGCACGCCAGCCTCCAGCAGCTGTTTCATGGATACGACTGCCATAGATAGTTCCTCCTTGGTTTTTACCTCCACAGCGCCAGAAGCCGGGCCATATGCCCGCACCCTGCCGCAGCCACCGTATAAACGGCACCGACCGCGGAATGATCGCTGTGTGCGTTTTGCCGAAACAGTATACCATAGTCTTCCATTAAAGGCAAGCTGCCACCGACTAAATTTTCATACAGAACGAAATTTCTGCGTTTTAACCACCACGTCCACTGATATCCGGCCAATTTTGTGCTATTTATGGTATTTTCCGCCGCTGTTAATTTGAAATGCGCGGTATATCTGCTCCATCAGCATGACACGGGCCAGCTGGTGCGGAAAGGTCATCGGGGACATAGACAAACGCCAGCCCGCTGCCTGTTTAACTGATGGAGAAAGCCCCCATGACCCGCCGATGACAAAAACCATATGGCTAACGCCCTCCACGGCGCTTTTCTCCATACGGGCCGCCACATCTTGTGAAGAAGCGGGTTTTCCTTCGATGCACAGCGCCGCCGTCAAAGCGCCTGGCGGAATTTTATCCAGCAAACGGCGCCCCTCGGCTTCCACCGCCGCCGCAATCTGGGACGCGGAAGGCCGTTCGGGAAGGCGTTCCTCCTCGACTTCTATGACCTGAAACCGGCAAAAGCCGCCCAGCCGTTTCTGGTATTCCGCACAGGCCTCCCGCCAATAAGCCTCTTTACATTTTCCCACGCAGGCAATCGTCACCCGCCGCATATTAAAACACCACCATCTCACAGCCGCCCTGCGGGGACGCCACTCTCAGCAGGAAATCCGTGCCTTCCCGCAGCCCGTCGCCGCACAGCGCGGTACGGGCCGTCAAGTAGGCGAGCTCCGGGGTATTGTTCTCACGGCTGAGATGCGCCAGCACAAAGCGGGAGGTTCCTTTACGGGCAAAGCCCTGAAGCTCCTGCGCGCAGTCCTCATTGGACAGGTGGCCCTTTTCCGACAAAATGCGCCGCTTGAGCGGATACGGATAGGGGCCGCATTCCAGCATACGCACCACATGGTTGGATTCTAGATGGATCAGGTCGCAGCCGGTGAGCGCGTCCCGCACCTCGTCCGTCATGATTCCCATGTCTGTCGCTACAGCGATTCGGCGTTCGTCCGGCGTCTGAAAGCAAAAGCCCATGCTTTCGGCACAATCGTGCGACGTATGGAACGCCTTGACCCGCATATCCGCGATCTCGCACTCCCCCGGCTCCAGCATGGCGCCCAGGTCTCCCTCACCGAGGATACCGTCTCTCTGCAGGCTCTGCCATGTCCCCCGGGAGGCGTAAACCGGATAATGAAACCGCTTGAGCAGTACCCGCAGCCCCGCCACATGGTCCCGGTGCTCATGCGTGACCAGTACCGCCCTTACAGATGCGGGATCGATTTCCCGCTCCCGCAGGGCGGTTTCTATCCGTTTGGCACTGACGCCGGCATCAACCAGTACCCCGCCGTCCGCTGTTCCGACATATGTACAATTGCCGCTGCTGCCGCTGAAAAGCGGACAATATCGAGCCATACACGTCCCATCCTTTGTACAAGAAAAGATTCTCCGCATAGGCGAAGAATCCAATCGACATATGTGCTATTAAAGCCCTACAGGGCCTGCGCCATCGGCGCGTCCGGCACCGTCATGCGGCGGATATCCGCCCCCAGGTGCACCAGCTTTTCGACAATGCTGTCATATCCGCGTTCGATATGCTGAATATCTTCGATTTCCGTATGGCCATGCGCCACCAGAGCGGCGATAACGACCGCCGCGCCAGCCCGCAGATCCACCGCTTTGACCGGGGCGGCTTCCAGGTGATCCACCCCCTGGAAAACGGCAACCTTGCCGTCCACCTGAACCTGAGCGCCCATGCGGCGCAGTTCATTGATATACCGGAAACGGTTTTCCCAAATGCCTTCCGTGATGATGCTGGCGCCGTCCGCCAGGGACAACAACACGCCGATCTGCGGCTGCATATCGGTGGGAAAGCCCGGATGCGGCATGGTTTTGACGTTACAGCGTTTGATGGGACCGTTCATCACCACCCGTACCGCTTCATCATACTCTTCCACCACGGCGCCCACTTCCTGCAGCTTGGCGGTGATTGATTCCAGGTGCTTGGGGATAACGCCCCGAATGGTGACATCCCCGCCTGTCGCCACAGCGGCCGCCATATAGGTGCCCGCCTCGATCTGGTCGGGAATGATGGAATAGGACGTGCCTTCCAGATGATCCACACCCAGCACCTTGATCACATCGGTGCCGGCGCCGCGGATATCCGCCCCCATGGAGTTGAGAAAATTGGCCAGGTCCACAATATGCGGTTCCTTGGCCGCGTTTTCGATGATTGTCATGCCCTTGGCCCGCACCGCCGCCAACATGATATTGACGGTCGCGCCGACCGAGACCATATCCAGATAAATCGAATTGCCAACCAGGCGGTCGGACTGCACTTCAATCATACCGTTTTCCATCGGCGATACCACCGCCCCCAACGCGCTGAAGCCTTTCAGGTGCTGGTCGATGGGACGCACGCCGAAATTGCAGCCACCGGGCATGGACACGCGTGCCTCACCGTAGCGGCCGAGCAGGGCGCCGATAAAATAATACGACGCGCGCATATGCCGCGCCAGATCGTGCGGCACAGTGTGGGTGAAAATGCCCCGGGGGTCAATTTCGACCGCGTGCTTGTCCACTCGCCGAACAACCGCCCCCAGGCTGGACAGGATCTCCAGGGCGGTTGTAACGTCGGCAATATTCGGAATATTATCAATATGGCAAACGCCATCGGAAAGAATCACAGCGGGAAGAATCGCTACAACAGCATTTTTGGCGCCGCTGATCTCCACGTCTCCCTGAAGACGGCAGCCCCCTTGAATAATGAATTTATCCAATGATTTCCCTCTCCCAAACGATTTAATATTCCTATTATATCACTGATACGGGCAAAAATCAAACCCAAATTTACGGTCCTTTTCCAGTGGTTTTTGTAGAGCCTCACGAATGGCACGGCACAACGTCTTGCGGTTATCCCCCGAATATACCTCCCAATATATGCTTTTTATTGTGGCGCGGCGTGGGACATCCGCAAGGCACTTCACGATGGACCAATATGGTTTCATCGCCGATGACCTCGATCTCTTTCCAGCTGATGATGATATCGTCCTCCCGGCCCATCAGCCCCATGCACTTGGAGCGGCCGTGGATAACAATGGCAACCAGCTGAGCGGTGCAGGTATCGACTTCGACGTCGTCCACACATCCCAGCCGGTGACCGTCGCAGACATTGATGACTTCTTTATTGTGCATATCGGTGATTCGGCAAAGCATACGCACACCTCCCTGCGATACTCTATGCCGGCTTTTCACCGATTATGCCTATAGCTGGCGCTTGATCTGCTCAAGCGCGCCTTTTTCCACCCGGCTGACCTGCGCCTGCGAAATACCGATTTCATTGGAGACCTCAATCTGGGTCATACCTTTGAAAAAGCGCAGGTTGAGGATTTTCTTCTCTCGGTCGCTCAGGCCCCGTATCGCCTCTTTTAGGGCGATTTCATCCAGCCAATTTTTGTCATCGTTATGATCCCCCACCTGATCCATGACGTAAATCGTATCGCCGCCGTCGGAATAAACCGGCTCATACAAAGACATGGGTTCCACAATTGATTCCAGAGCCAGCACGACATTCTCCTTGGGCATATCCAGCCGCTTCGCAATCTCCTCCACGGTAGGTTCGCGGTTTTTCTCATTGGTAAGCTGCTCTTTCATCTGCATCGCTTTATAAGCCGTATCCCGCATGGAGCGGCTGATGCGGATGCTGTTGTTATCTCGCAGGTAGCGGCGGATTTCCCCAATAATCATGGGTACGGCATAGGTGCTGAAGCGGACATTCAACGTTACGTCAAAATTGTCGATCGCTTTGATCAGGCCTATGCAGCCGACCTGGAACAGGTCGTCCAGATTCTCGCCGCGCTGGGTAAACCGCTGGATGACGCTGAGCACCAAACGTAGGTTTCCGTTGACCAGCTCATCCCGCGCATGGGGGCTGCCTTCGTGCATTTCTTTAAGCAGACGCATTTTGTCACTTTCGCTGAGAACTTTCAGGTTGGCGGTGTTGACGCCGCAGATTTCCACCTTGTTATACAGCTTGAACACGTCCTTTCCGTTTTGGGCTTCTGTTCACAGTATGGCCGTATTCGGATGGGGTCATTCAAGCGGACGCAGAAAAAGAAGGCGGCTTTGTTCACTATTTCCTTTAAACAAAATTTCCGGCCAAACGGTTTATTTTGCGAAAAAAGCCGCACTATATATTCAGAATCAAATCTGACGACATTACAGACATCCGGAGGCGGAATATGACCGGTAAAAAGAAAAAAATATCCATATTTACCAAAGCGCTCAACGGGGTGGAGCGGGTGGGCAACCGGCTCCCTCATCCGATTACCCTGTTTGCATTGCTGACTTTGGCAATCATTCTGATATCCGCGCTTTGCGCCGCCCTGGGCGTTTCAGCTACGGGAGAACTGATCGATTCGGCAACATTGGAAACCAAAGAGCAAACCATCACCGCGGTATCCCTGCTGAGCAAGGACGGCGTCGTTTACATGCTGACCCATATGATCCAGAACTTTACGGATTTTGCCCCGCTCGGCGTGGTACTCGTCACTATGCTGGGCGTAGGCTGCGCGGAGGGCAGCGGCTATTTATCGGCTTTGCTAAAAAAGCTGGTGGCGGTCACCCCCCGCCAGATCATCACGCCCATGCTGGTATTTCTGGGGGTTATGTCCAATGTAGCCACCGATATTGGCTACGTGATCCTGATTCCCATTGGCGCGCTGCTGTTTAGAGCCTACGGCCGGCATCCGCTGGCCGGGCTGGCCGCCGCCTTTGCCGGCGTATCCGGTGGGTTCAGCGCCAACCTGATTATCGGCGCGCTGGATCCCCTGCTGGCGGGAATCAGCACCGAAGCGGCTCAGATGGTGGACAGCGGTTTTGTGGTGCAGGTCACTGACAACTGGTTTTTTATGATCGCGTCCACAGTTGTCATTGTCATCGCCGGCACACTGGTCACCGACAAAATCGTCGAACCGCGGCTGGGAAAATTTGAAGGGGCAGAGGATGGGGACGACAGCGTGACGGCACGCCTGACCCCGCGCGAATCCAAGGGACTGAAAATCGCCTCCCTGGTTCTGCTGCTTATGCTGGCCGCACTTATAGCCGCGGCCATTCCGCGCGGATCGGTACTGCGCAACCCGGATACCGGCAGCCTGACGACCGGCGCTCCCCTGATCGGCGGTATTGTCATATTGCTGGCGCTGCTGTTTTTTATCCCATCGGTGGTATACGGGCGCATTTCCGGCAAGTATAAAGGCCAGGGAGACGTTTGCCGGCAGCTTGAAACCAATATGTCCACCATGGGTGCGTATATCGCGCTGATTTTTGTCGCCGCCCAGTTTGTCAACTTTTTTAATTATTCCAAGCTGGGCACCATCCTCGCCATCAGCGGCGCGGATTTTCTAAAAACCTCCGGCATCAGCGGGCCGGTGCTCATGGTGCTGTTCGTACTGTTTACCGCCTTCATCAACCTGCTCATGGGCTCGGCCACCGCAAAATGGACCATCCTGGCCCCGGTGTTTGTGCCCATGTTCATGATGCTGGGCTACTCCCCCGCCCTGACGCAGGTGGCCTACCGCATCGGGGATTCCTGCACCAACCTGATAACGCCGCTTATGTCCTATTTTGCCATGATCGTCGTCTTTGCCAAACGCTACGATAAAAAGGCCGGGATTGGCACCCTCATTTCCATGATGATCCCTTACAGCCTCGTTTTCCTGCTGGTCTGGTCGCTGCTGCTGATTGGCTGGATGGTGCTTGGCCTGCCGCTCGGCCCCGGCGCGGCACTGACCATATAAAGATAAAAAGCCCGCCCCCTAAATACGGCATAGACTTGGCGGAGAATCGGAAGTGCGGTGAGCCGCATTCCGGAAAACGGAGCTGTCGCTCCGTTTTCTCCAAAAAGGCTATGACCATAGGGGGCGGGCTGGTTTTTATTATCGTTACAAGCGGGCGACGCCGCTTTCCCTTGCGGCCT
>URYP01000078.1 GCA_900552115.1 uncultured Oscillospiraceae bacterium
CGTTCCAAAATCGCCGTGTCTGTTTTGTATAAAACATAGAATGTCACTGAATGTTTGCGGCATAATCCAACTGCGATTCTTTCCAATTCTTCACCCGTTCCAGCATGGTTTTAGCATCGCGGTGGGCGCCGGCAAGGTCATGTTCGCGGTAATTTCCACATTCTTCGGGAGCCGTTCCCGGTATGGTATCCTCAAATCTGGCAATAAACGACAGGGCGTCCCGCGTAAGGGAAATGACCTCACAGGACGGGATATTACGCACCAGAAAATAGAACCCGGTGCGGCATCCCATCGGGCCGAAATAAATGACGTCGTTTTTCCATGCGCTGTTGCGCACATAGGTGGCAAACAGATGCTCAATGGTGTGCATGACGGGCGTTTCCAGAAACGGCGGCGTATTGGGCCGTATAAACCGCAAGTCGTAGGTGGTGATATCCCCATCTATACGGGAGATATACAGCCCCGGCATCAGCGTACCGTGATCGATCTCAAAGCTTTTGATTCTTTCCATAGTCACCAGTCCTTATTTTCATAGACGCCGCTCAAATTGCTGGAAAATCCCCGGTCGCCTGTAATATCCGCCATGGGGCGATCCTCCTCCAGCGCCTCAAGAAACGCGGCGATCATATCCACGGCTTCCAGCGCCGCCCAGTGGTAAATATCGTAAAAGCTATCGTTCGATGTCAGCGACTCTTCAAACGGATTGCGCCAAAGCCGGTGCGCCTCGTTGGCATAATCCCAGTCTCCCGCTTCCTGCGGCCGCATCAGGGAGGTGCCGATCGGCCCTTTGCGAAGCAGCTTTTCCGCCCCGCGCAGTACCCCGCTCCGCAGGCCGCGGCGGTCGGTCATCCACCACATGGCCTCCCGCATATCCCCGGGCGCCTGGGCAATGCGTTCCACTGTCATCCCCGGCTGTTTCAGCAAATCCCGGTAGACCGGCTGGAACAGCCGCCCAAAGGCCGCATAGCGGCCCTCTTCATCCGGAGGTATCAGCGTATCCAGATGGAAATCCCGGATCTGGCGCCCGGTTTCCCGCCGCAGCATCAGCGTATCCAGCGCGCTTTCGATGCGGAAATGATATTGGCTGTCGGTCTTGCCATACTCGGGCTGTTCACGGCGCAGGCGCTCCTGCCAGTACAGCACAAAGGGGTGCGCGGCCCGGTCGAGTGCGTAATGGCACAAAAAGCCCTGTACGCATCCCTTCACGTACTCCGGATGCAGGGTTTCCTGCCGCACACTGTCTCTGAGCGTTTCCATCAGTTTGGCCGGACTTCCTTTGTGCATGGCCAGGCCGGCTCCAAACCCCCGCTCCCCTTTTTGCCAGGGAAAGGCGCGGTGAAAAAAGAATACGTCCGGCCCCTGGGCACCGATCATTGCCAAATCCCGGTCAAACACCGGCAGGCCACGGCGTTCACAGAGACGCAGCACCCGCTGGGCAAACACCATATGCGTAATACAGGCAGGCATGGATGATTCCTCCTTTTGATCCCATCGTTGCGGCGTCCATGACGGGCGCCCTTTATTACATATATTATATACAGATATTTCCACAAGCGGGCGTATCCCGTTTAAAATAAGTTTCTATCTGTTCCGCCGCGCCGGGAACCACTCCGAGGCCGCGCATCATATCCTCCGGCGGCCGGGCGGCAAATGCCAGGATCTCCCCGGTCATGGGATGGCGCAGCGTCATCCGCGCGCAGTGCAGCCCGTGGCGGGTCATCACAGTCTGGTCCGTGCCATACATGGTATCCCCCGCCAGGGGATGCCCCAGCCAAGCCATATGCACCCGTATCTGGTGGGTACGGCCGGTTTCGAGCCACAGCCGCAGCAGCGTGGCATCGTCCGATGGGGACAGCGCCTCCCAATGGGTAATACTGGGTTTGCCACCTTCGCCGACCTCGCGGGTAATGCAGCAGCCTTCCTTCACGCGGATAGGCTGGTCTACCGTCCCGGAGCCCTCCATGTTTCCCAGCGCCAGCGCCAAGTATTCCTTGTGCGCCTGTCCGGCTAGGGCATGGGCCGCATGGGCATTTTTTGCCGCCAGCAGCAGGCCGCTGGTGTTTTTGTCCAGCCGGTTGAGCGGCCGAAAAGAGAGGGCCTGCCCTGCTTTCTCAAAATGCGCCACCACCGCGTTCGCCAATGTGGGGCCGGGCAGCCCGGCCGAAGGATGCACCGCCAGGTAGGGCGGCTTATTGATAACCAGCAGCGCATCGTCCTCATATACGACGTCGAGCGGCAGATCAAACGGCTCGATCTTGACGGTATCTTCGGGCATGCAGAGTACCACCGTCTGACCCTCCCTCACCCGGTCGATGGTGCGCATGGGACAGCCGTCCACGGTCATGCCCCGCTCCACGCGCTTGAGTTTAACCACCATCCGCCAGGACATCCCGCAGCCCCGTCGGAGAAAATTTTGCAGGGGTTCGCCGTCAAATTCCGGCGGTACTGTATAGGTCAGCTGCTGCATAGGCCGTTCCTTCTCCATTATAGGCTGATAAAAAATTCTTCGGGCACAAGGCCCGAAGAATGATGAAAAACCGCGGATATTATCCGACTTCCACAACCCATCCGAACGGGTCGGGACGGCGGCAGGTCTGGATACCGGTCAGCTCCTCATACAGCCGGTGCGCCACCGGGCCGATTTCGCCGCCATTGATCACAATATGGTTATCGTCCACCTTCAGTTCGCCAATAGGCGATATCACCGCCGCCGTGCCGGTGCCAAACGCTTCCTCCAGCCGGCCGTCGGCCGCCGCTTTAACCACCTCGTCGAGCGGCAGAGTGCGCTCGTTCACCGTGTATCCCCAGGAACGGAGTAGCTCGATACAGGACATCCGGGTGATGCCGCTGAGAATGCTCCCCTGAAGGGCGGGGGTGACGATTTCGCCGTCTATTTTGAAAAAGACGTTCATGGTGCCCACTTCTTCAATGTTTTTACGCTCCACGCCATCCAGCCACAGCACCTGGGTATATCCCTGCGCAGCGGCTTCGCCCTGCGCTTTGAGGGACGCCGCGTAATTGCCGCCGGTTTTGGCAAAGCCCATGCCGCCTTTGACCGCCCGCACATACTGGCGCTCCACATAGATTTTCACCGGGTCGATGCCCTCGGGATAATAGGGGCCCACCGGCGACAGAATGACAATAAACAGCAGGTGTTCCGCCGGATGCACGCCCACATGCGGATCGACCGCAATAATAAACGGGCGGATATACAGGGAATTCCCTTCCCCGTCCGGAATCCAGTCCTGATCGAGGGACACCAGCTTTTTAATCGCCTCCACGGCGAACGCTTCGTCAATAGCGGGGATGCACAGCCGCTCGTTGGATACGTTCAGCCGGGCCATGTTGCGGTCGGGCCGGAACAGCACCACCTTGCCCTGCGGCGACCGGTAGGCTTTCATCCCCTCAAACACTTCCTGGCCGTAGTGCAGGCACATGGCCGCAGGATCCAGTTCGATTGGTCCGTGCGGTACGATACGGGCGTCGTGCCAGCCCTGTCCCTCATCATAGTTCATGAGAAACATGTGGTCGGTAAAAATTTTGCCGAACCCCAGATGGCTGCTGTCCGCCGGTTTTTCCTTTGGACTCCGCGTCCGCTCAATGCGTATCTCCTGCATAACCAACACTTCCCTATGTCAATCAAAATTATGAACCAATTATACCCCCGCTCCCGCTCGATTGCAAGGGGGAACGGTCAATTTTCCTGCACACCCCGGATACGGGCCCTGCGCCAGGCGCCGGTCATCAGGTAGCCAAAGGCCACCAGCAGGCCGACCACCGTCGCCGCCGGGGCTGCATACCCCACTCCGGACAATCCCATACCCAGCACCTTGCCCATGATATAGGCCGCCGGGATGCGGATAAACAGCGAACTGACGCAGCCGTTGATAAGGGTAAACAGGGTATGGCCTACCCCCATCGCCAGACCGCTGATACAGAACAGTACGCTGGTCAGCAAATAATCCCAGCTGATGCACTGCAGATAAACGGCGCTGTCCCGGATACACTGGGCCCGCAGCTCGGCGGTCATCACGCCATCCTCCGCCGTGCCTAGGAACAGCTCGACGATTGGCTGCGGGAACAGCTGCACCAAGGCGAACACAACCAGCGACAGGGCAAAAGCAATCATTATGGCGGTGGTCATGGTCTTTTTGGCGCGCTCCGGTTTCCCGGCGCCGATGTTCTGGCCAACCATGGAGGACACCGACGCCTGCATGGCCAGGGAGGGCAGTATGGCAATGCTGTTGACCTTGCCCGCAATGCTCAGGGCGTTGGAGCCGATCAGCCCCGCAATGCCGTTGGCAATGCTGGTGAGGAACATAAACGACAGGGTTACCAGCGTACCCTGCAGGGAGGCCGGCAGGCCAATACCGAGCAGCTGTTTTACGAGATCCTTTTTCATGCGGAAGCTTTTAAACTTAAAATCAAACACAAAGCTGGACCGCCGCAGAAAAACGACCGAAATGATAAAGCTGATTGCCTGTGCCGTAATGGTGGCAATGGCCGCGCCGGACGCTCCCATATTGAGGGGCGGGGCCACCAGCACGATATCCAGCACCACGTTGATGACCGCGGCGATGGCCACAAAAATCAGCGGATGGCGGGAGTCGCCCATGCCGCGCAGCACGGCGCTGACGCCGTTGTATCCGAAGACGAAAATCGTGCCCGCCATACAGATCATTAAATACCGGTACGCCTCATCAAAGGACTCGGCCGGCGTGGCCAGGGCGTTCAGGATGGGCTTGGCCAGCAGCAGCATAATCACCGTCATAGCCACGCCCGCAATCGCGTAGAGCGAAAACATGGTGCCGATGGTGTGCTTCACCTTTTCCTGACGGCCGGCGCCGATAAACTGGGCGATCATGACGGTGCCCCCCACCGCAAGGCCGCTGATGAGGTTGATTAGCAGGATGGTGACCTGCCCGCCGATCCCGACCGCCGACGTTCCCACCATGCCGCAGAACTGGCCGACAATCAGCATATCCGCCATGTTATAGAGCGCCTGCAGCAGGTTGGAGGCTAAAAAGGGCAGCGAAAACAGCACCAGCTGCTTAGCCACGCTGCCCTGCGTCAAATCCTTTTGAAACTGGCTCACGTTTTTCTTCCTTTCTCCTGCGGCGTTTCCCCCGCCGCGATTTCTCATTTTTTATATACCTATTAAGAATAGGGATTTGCGCGGTATTTGTCAAGCTTTGGCAGGTGAAACCCGCAAAAAACGGTTGTATTTTTGGCGGAGTCTGGTAAAATATAGGATATATACCCATCACAGGGCAAATTAAAGGAGGGTCCCGCATGGACAAACCAAAGTTTTACATCACCACCGCCATTGCGTACACGTCCCGCAAGCCGCATATCGGAAACACCTACGACGTGGTTCTCGCCGACATGATCGCGCGCTACAAACGCATGATGGGGTATGACGTATATTTCCTGACGGGATCGGATGAACATGGCCAGAAAATCGAGGAAATCGCGGGCGCGCAGGGCATCCGCCCCAAGGAGTATGTCGACGGCGTCTCCACACAGATTAAAGAGGTGTGGGACTGCCTGAACGTCACTTACGACCGCTTCATCCGCACCACCGACGAGGACCACGAAAAAGCGGTGCAGGCCATTTTCAAAAAGCTCTATGACCAGGGTGACATCTACAAGGGCGAATACGTCGGCAAATACTGCGTGCCCTGCGAGTCGTTTTTCACCGCCTCCCAGCTTAAGGACGGCAAGTGCCCCGACTGCGGACGCGATGTAATCGACGCGAAAGAAGAGGCCTATTTTCTGCGGCTGAGCAAATACCAGGACCGGCTGATGGAGTATTACAGCCAGCATCCGGACTTTTTCCAGCCGGAATCCCGCCGGCATGAAATGATCAACAACTTTTTAAAGCCCGGTCTGTCCGACCTGTGTGTGTCCCGCACCTCGTTCAAGTGGGGGATTCCCGTTACCTTTGACGATGGCCATGTGGTATACGTCTGGCTGGACGCGCTTTCAAACTATATTACCGGCCTCGGCTACCATCCCGACGGCGCGTCCGACCGGTATCGCCATTACTGGCCGGCCGACTTGCACGTCATCGGCAAGGACATTGTGCGCTTCCACACCATCTACTGGCCCATCATCCTGATGGCGCTGGGTGAGCCGCTTCCGAAACAGGTATTGGGGCATCCCTGGCTGCTGTCGGGTGAAGACAAAATGAGCAAATCCCGCGGCAATGTGCTTTATGCCGACGATCTGGTAAAACGGTTCGGCGTGGACGCCGTTCGCTATTATCTGCTGTCCCAGATGCCTTTTGCGCAGGACGGCACCATCACCTATGAAAGCTTTATCACCACCTACAACGCCGACCTGGCGAACACACTGGGCAACCTCGTCAACCGCAGCGTGGCCATGGCGGGCAAGTATTTTGGCGGACGGGTGAGCCGGCCCTCGGGGGAACTGGACAAAACCGACAGCGACCTGCTTCAGACCGCTGCCGACACGCTGCAAAACTATAAAACGCTGATGGATACCTGGCATAATGCCGACGCGTTGGCCGCGGTGATGACCCTGGCCAAACGCTGCAATAAATATATCGATGAAACCGCGCCATGGGTACTGGCCAAGGACGACGCATCCCGTCCCCGTCTGGAAGCCGTACTCTATCATTTGCTGGATAATATCCGGCTGCTCAGCATCCTGCTTTCCCCCATTTTGCCGGGCACGGCGGCCCGCATCCAGGATCAGCTTCAGGTAAGCGATGATTTGACTGACGCGGACGCGTTGCGCTCCAGCGTGGCTCCGGAATACGCCGTAGGGGCTCCTGTCCCCCTGTTCGCGCGCATCGATGCGGAGAAAGCGCTTGCCGAGCTGGCCGCTGAAGCGGAAACGGCGAATGTGGCCTCTCAGCCGGCTTGCGAAAAGGCGGAAAACGTGGCCTTTTTATCCGAAATCGCCATTGACGATTTTGCCAAAGTGGATTTGCGGGTGGCGGAAGTCACCGCTTGTGAAAAAGTGAAAAAATCCAAAAAGCTGTTAAAACTCACGCTGGACGACGGCAGCGGCAGCCCCCGCACGGTAGCCTCCGGCATCGCCGCCTGGTACGCTCCGGACGACCTGGTGGGCCGGCGGATCGTGGTGGTGGCCAATCTGAAACCCGCGGTGCTCTGCGGCGTGGAGAGTCAGGGGATGATTCTCGCGGCGGACGACGGCGACGCGGCTCGGGTACTGTTTGTCGATGGGGTGTCTCCGGGAAGCAGGGTGAGATAACCATGCCCGGGATTTTCGATTCCCACGCGCATTACGACGATGCGGCGTTCGACATCGACCGGTATGCTCTGCTGCCGGCTCTCCATGCCGGAGGGGTAGAGGGAATCCTCAATTGTGCCAGTCATGTCAAAAGCGCCCTGACCAGTATCCGTCTGGCCCAGCGGTATCCGTTTCTCTGGTGTGCGGCCGGCATTCACCCGGAAGAGGCGGCGCACGCCGCCGAAAAAGACATTATTTTGGTTGAAAAGCTGCTATCCCACCCCAAGGTGGTTGCCGTTGGCGAAATCGGGCTGGATTATCATTATGAAGATGCCTGTCCGCGGGATATACAGCAGTACTGGTTTGAAAAGCAGTTGGAGATGGCCTCCCGGCAAGAGATGCCGGTGGTGGTGCACGACCGTGAGGCGCACGAGGATACGCTGCGTCTGCTACGGGCGCATCATGCGCGGGGCGTGATCCACTGTTTTTCCGGCAGTGTGGAAATGGCCCGCGAGGCGATACGGATGGGCCTGTATATTGGACTAGGCGGCGTAGTCACCTTTAAAAACGCCCGCAAAGCCGTAGAGGTGGTGGCGGATATTCCGCTTGATCGCCTGCTGCTGGAAACCGACGCGCCGTATATGGCCCCGGTGCCCCACCGGGGCAAGCGGTGCGATTCCTCCATGATAGCGGATACCGCCGCGCGCATTGCAGAGATACGCGGTATTTCCGTTGAGCATTTACTGGCTCAGAATCGTCTGAATGTACGGTGCTTGTTCGGTATTTAATAAACGTAAACCGAGGGCGGGGATATCCCCCGCCCTCGGTTTTTTATTCCACTTCGTCATCACTGGGCGATTCAAAGGAGAACTCGTTAAGCTCCTGAAAATCCAAAAATTCGGACAGGGTCATACAAAATCCCAAAGCGATCCGGTGAAGCGTGCGAATCTGCGGATCCTTGGTCTTTCCCCGCATAATATTATTTAATGTGGACTGGTTAAGCCCACCCATGACCGACAGCCGGTTAATTGAAAGTCCCCGTTTATCACAAAGAGTGCGGATACGTTGAATCAGGACATCCGTATAATCCATTTGATTCTCCCTCTCATTCGCTATTCATACAAAGCTCTCATATTTGTAGAATAGCAGATAGGCAGAAATAGGTTACCCGAATACGGGTAACCAGATAAACAAAAGGCAGAATACTGTCGTATTCTGCCTTTTACTCATTATCCGTGTCATCTTCAAACGAATACATATTCAGTTCGGGAAAATCGAGAAATTCAGCTAAGGTCATATTAAACGCAATGGCCACCTTATGCAGTGTTTTCGCCTTGGGATTTCGGGTGACGCCCCTTACAATATTATCCAGAGTGGATTGTTTTACCCCGCTCATCGATGCCAATTTATTAATCGCGATTCCCCGTTCGGCACAGAGAGCGCGAATACGTTTTACATATAGTCGTCCGTAATCCATATTCACCCCTCCCCTCCTTTTTTCCATCCATATGGTATCAAGAAAAGCGAGCAACTATACCCGTGTACGGGTTCACAAACGAAGAAAATATTATTATAGAGGCGATACGACATACAGGTACGGTTATAGTGACACCTATATATAGCGTCCGACAGCATACTTATGAGATACGTCTGCTGTATGTGCCCATCATGCAAAAACCGCCATCTTATTGCGAGCCGTTAAGCTGTCTGTTTACTCATCTGTTTGTTTAAACGTTATGGAAGCATCCCCATTATACGGTGTACATATCAATTGGTCGTCTCTTAGTTCGTACACCCCGAATAACAGCACCGATTCCATACTGTATTCACCACCGCGTGTCACCCAAATATGCGGAGAGTCCAGGGTGCGTCTAATTTTCGTCAGGTTACCCTGGCCGTCCTCTCCCAAAGACAGGGTTCCCTCGTTAAACCGCAGGAGCAACGGCGAGGTATCACTTATCCAAGTACCGGACAGGGGCGGTGACGTATCGTGTGATTTCGTAAAATGATACCGCTCCTGAGTCTTTCCGCTATTCACGACAAAAGCCGTCTGCTCCCTGTTTAGCCGATATATCCCGCCTATAGCTTCCACAGACTGGCCGCCGTCTCGCCGGGGGCATAAATTCAGGGAGAAATACCCGCTCCAGTCGCCTCCGGTTACCAAACTTCCATTGTATAGGCCTATGCCTTCATCTCCTGCCAACAGTAACGTAAGGGGTTCTTCTTCACATGCCCATGTGCCATCCGGTATTGGATCGGGAACTTGAAAACAGGACGTCAGGAAAAAACAGAGAAACAGACAAACCATTATTTTACTGGTGGTTTTCATGTCGGGTTCCTCCTCTAATTGGCTTCACGCCCATTTAAGCGAGCCTGCGGATCATACTACCCATAGTTTCGGGCCGAAAGGCCCGAGACTTATACCATGAATCAGCAGAAACCAGAAGAATTGAGGTGCGCCCCGGCACAGGAGCCGCCTCGCGGCGACAACCATTCTTCCGAAGTCTTTTGCTTTGCTAAAGACTTTTTGCTC